>JBKJSU010000131.1:0-7655 GCA_046594415.1 Casimicrobiaceae bacterium
CGTGCTCGACGGCGACAATCTCCGGCATGGCTTGACCCGCGACCTTGGCTTCACCCCGGAAGCCCGGCGCGAAAACGTGCGGCGCGTGGCGGAGGCCGCGCGGCTCATGAACGATGCCGGACTGATCGTGATCGCCGCGCTGATCTCGCCCTACCATGAAGATCGGGTGATGGCCCGGTCGATCATCGGGGCCGAGCACTTTCTCGAAACGTTCCTGTCGGCCTCGGTAGAGGCCTGTGAAAAGCGCGACACCAAGGGGCTCTACGCCCGCGCTCGGCGAGGTGAATTGGCGGAGTTCACCGGCGTCAGCGCGCCCTACGAGCGCCCGGAGGCGCCCGCACTGGAATTGGATAGCGGAACGGATACGATCGAAGGGTGCGTCGAGCGCCTGTTCGACGTGGTGGCGCAGCGCGCCTTTGGATATCGGCGGCCGTAGTCGCCCGTAGGCGAGGCTTCAGCCTCGCTGGGCACCGCTGGGCATCGCACGAGGCTGAAGCCTCGTCTACCGGTAGCGCCATTGCACGACACCACTAGCGCGGTTGGCCGTAGGTGGCAAATTTCTCGAGCACGATACGCATCTCGTCGTCGTCCAGCACCACGGGCGTGCCGAGCTGCAGCGCGTGCGTATACATTTCCGCGAGATTCTCGACCTCGATCGCGAGTGCCAGCGCGCGATCCAGCGTGGCGCCAAGCGCGATGACGCCGTGGTTGGCCAGGAGGCACGCGCGACGCCCGTCCAGCGCCGCCAGTGCATGGTCGGACAACGCCTGGGTACCGAAAGTGGCATAGGGCGCACAGCGAATGTCGTTGCCGCCGGCGACCGCCACCATGTAGTGAAATGCGGGGATGCGCAGCCGCATGCACGCCAACGCGGTGGCGCGGGGCGAATGAGTGTGCACGACGGCGGTTGCATCCGCCCGCTGGAGGTAGATGTCGCGGTGGAAGCGCCATTCGGATGACGGCAGCCGCGCACCCCGGACGGCGCCATCGAGACCCACCGCGACGATGTCGTTCGGTGTGGTGTCCGCATAGGGAAGTCCGGTAGGTGTCACCAGAAATCCATCGAAGTCCGCTGTTTGCAGTCGCACGCTGACGTTGCCCGACTTGCCGCGATTGATATCGGCGGCGTTCATGGCCAGCGCCGTGGCGATCACGGCATTGCGCAGCGCGTACTCGCCGGTCACGGCGTTCACTTCGCCCGGTCCGGAAACATGGCGGCCATCCACTGCTTCGATGCGCGCGTGATGCCGCGCTCCGTGATGAGGCCGGTGACAAGCCGCGCAGGGGTCACATCGAAGGCGTAATTGACGGCCTTGGTGCCGTGCGGGGCGACGGCCACGCGGACGGTCTGGCCGTAGTCGTCCCGGCCCGCCACCGTCAGGACCTCGTCGGTGTCGCGCGTTTCGATCGGAATGCCGCTGCCGTCGGCCAGCGTCCAGTCGATCGTCGGCGACGGCAACGCGACGTAGAAGGGGACGTTGTTGTCGCGCGCCGCCAGGGCTTTGTCGTAGGTGCCGATCTTGTTGCAGACGTCGCCGTTGGCCGCGACGCGATCTGCGCCCACGAACACGACGTCGACGTCGCCACGCTGCATCAGGAGGCCGCTGGCACTGTCCGGGAACAACGTGTGCGGAATGCCGCGATGGTCGAGCTCCCACGCGGTGAGACTGGCTCCTTGCATGCGCGGCCTCGTTTCACTGACCCAGACCTCGAGTGCCAACCCTTCGGTGTGCGCGAGGAAGATCGCCGCGGTGGCGGTGCCCCAGCCACAGGTGGCGAGCGCGCCGGCGTTGCAATGCGTCATCACGCGCACGGCGCCCGGCCGGCGTTGCGCGATCGACCGCAACAGTGCCGCGCCGTGCTCCCCGATGGCGTGGTTGATGGCGACGTCCTCGGCCGCGATGGCATCGGCCTCCGCCCATGCCTCGTCTGCACGCGCCGCAACCGGCAAAGGATGCACCCTGTCCCGCACGCGATCGAGCGCCCAGCGCAGGTTGATCGCGGTCGGGCGCGTGGCATCCAGCGACGAATGCGCCCTGGCAAGGCCCGCGTCGGTGGCGTCGCGGTCGAGTGCCAGCGCGAGACCGTAGGCGCCGACAGCGCCGATCAGCGGCGCGCCGCGAACCCACATGCGGCGAATGGCCAGCGCGGCAGCCTCGGCGTCGCTGATGTTCACCCGCAACAACGCGTGCGGCAACGCGCGCTGGTCGATGACCTCGATATGGTGCGCGCCGGGGGGATGAATCAGCGCGCGGTAGCTTGCGGGATCGGCGTGGGGAATCGACGCGTCTCGATGGGGCGACGACATCGTCACTTCAGGACCTGCAGCAGGTTGTTGAAATCGTCGGTCCAGACCCGCCAGTCGCGACGGGCGGTGATACCGAGCGCGGCCTCCGTGAGACGCGGATGACTGAGGCGGATCGGGTCGCGGGCGATGAGCACCCAGCTCGACGAATTGCCGAGCGGGTCGCCGCCCGCGTCGCTGATCCATGCCGCGTGCAGATCGAGCGCGTGGGCGATGCCTTCGACGACGGGCACGAGGTCGAGGTAGCGGTTGGTGACGTGAAATGCGATCACGCCGTCCGGCTTCATGTGCCGGAGATAGATCTCGACGGCTTCCTTGGTGATCAGGTGGACGGGGATGGCGTCGCTCGAAAACGCATCGACTGCGAGAACGTCGAACTGCTGCGGCGGCTCGCGTTCGAGTTTCAGGCGCGCGTCGCCCAGCGGCAGCTCGATCGTCGCATCGCTGCTGCCGAGGTAGGTGAAGTCGCGCCTGGCGATGTCGATCACGCCGGGATTGATGTCATAGAAGCGGTAGACGTCGCCCTTGCTGCCATAGGCAGCGAGCGTGCCCGTGCCCAGCCCGATCACGCCGACCTTGATCGGGTCCTTGCGGGGATGCAGCGACTCGATCAGGCGGCCGATGCCGGACTCCTTGGTGTAGTAGCTGGTGGGCTGCGTCTTGAGGTCGCCCTGCAGGTATTGCTTGCCGTGCATGATGTTGCCGTGGATCAGCTGGCGACGATGCTCGATGTCGGCACCCACTTCCTGCACGCGCAGCACGCCGTAGAAATTGCGCGCGACGACGATGGTGCTGCGATAGAACTCGGTCACCGCCCAGATGCTGCAGCCGATCGTGACCACCAGCGCCAAGAGTCCCAGCACGCCGTAGACCGGCGGCTCGCGGCGCACCTGCCACAGCAGCAGCAGCGAGCAGAACACCAGCGCCACGCCGAGTTCGAAGTCGGCGGGCAGCAGCAGCGGCGCCAGGATGCCGACCACCGCCGAGCCGAGCGCGCCACCCAGGGAGACCATCAGATAGAAGCGCGTGAGGTGGCGCGGCGCCGGTTTCAGGCGCACCAGCTCGCCGTGACAGAACATGCAGGCGAGAAATAGCCCGACGCAGAACACGCCGACCTGGATCTGCAGTTCGTGGGCCAACGACGGGTCGGCCAGCGTCCACGCCATCACGCCAAGGGCCGCCGACAGCATCGCCAGCATGATGTCGCGCTTGTACCAGCCGCGGCCATCGAAGCAGAGGATGAACGTGAGCAGGTAGAGCGTCAGCGGGACAATCCACAACAGCGGCACCGCGGCGATGTTCTGCGTGATGTGGTTGGTGACGGCCAGCAGCAGCACGGAGCCGGTGCCAGCCAGCGTGCACCACAGCACCTGGCGCGCCAGCGTCGGCGGAGCCTCGGCGGCATCGATGTCGATCGCTGTCGCAGCCGGCGCCAGCTGCGTTCCGTGCAAACTGGAAATCGCGGCGTACGAGGCCAGCACGACGAACAGCGCGTAGCCCGCCGACCAGCCCCACGCCTGCATCCGCGTGGCTACCCATGGCTCGAGCAGAAACGGGTATCCCAGCAACGCGAGCAGCGACGCCACGTTGGAGAGCGCAAACAGGCGGTACGGGTTGCGGCCCGGATACAACCGCGCAAACCATGCCTGCAGCAGCGGGCTGCTGGTCGACAGCAGGAAGTACGGCAGGCCGATGGTTGCCGTCAGCAGCCCGAGAATCAGCCAGATCGGATTCTCGTCGCCGGCAGGTTTCCAGAAGGCGCCCGGCACGATCGGCAGCACGGCGAGGCTTAACCAGAGCAAGGTCACATGCACTTTGACCTGCGTGCGCGGAACGAGGCGCCGTACCGAGAAATCGGCGTACGCATAGCCCGCCAGCAGCGTCGTCTGGAAGAACACGAGACAGGTGGTCCAGACGGCCGCCGAACCGCCGAACCACGGCAAAATCTGCTTGGCGACGATCGGCTGGACGAGGAACAGCAGGAACGCGCTGGCAAAGATCGTCAGGGCGAAGAGGGGCATGGGCTGGTGCCGCGCGAGTGCGCGGTGAATCGAGAAACTACGCATTGTACGGACTTCCTGCAGTATCCCGATGGCGCGTGTACCCGCTGCCCGCGGCGACCGAAGACGCGCGAATTGGGCGTCAGCGCGCCTGTTGTCCCGGCCCGCGCGGCATCGTCAGTTCGCGGATGATCGTCGCCAGGGCGCCGACCGCCGCACCGGCAGGGCGCCGTCCGCCGATGGCGAGATAAAACGTCTGCAGGATCTGGGGCCGCACGATGCGGACGGCACCGAGCTCGCCTGCCGCGATCTCGGCCGCGACCGAGGGTGGCGATGCCAGCGTGTAGCAGCCCCCCCGGGCGACCAGACGCTTGATCAGGTGGATCGAATTGACTTCCAGCACGACGTTGAGCGCGATGCCACGCCGACGCGCCTCCTCCTCGATCAGCAGGCGTCCGCCATTGGGCATGGTGGCAATTACGATCGGCAGTGCCGCGAGGCGGGAAAACGGCAGCGATGCGCGCCGCACCTCGGGGTCGCCTGCCCTGCCCACCAGCAACGAGGGGACGGCAAACAGGGGTTGCGCATCGACGTGTAGTGGCGCCGTCGACAACACCCCGAGGTCGAGGCGGC
Organism: Casimicrobiaceae bacterium; assembly: GCA_046594415.1. Lineage (GTDB taxonomy): Bacteria > Pseudomonadota > Gammaproteobacteria > Burkholderiales > Casimicrobiaceae > VBCG01. The sequence goes on from JBKJSU010000131.1 coordinate 4,939, forward strand.
CATCGGCAAGCCATTCCTCGATCTGTCCGGTCGTGCCTTCCGCGATTTGCAGGCGGATACCCGGATAGCGGGCCTGCGTGGCCGTGACCAGATCGCCAATCAGCGGCCACCCCATCGAGGGCTGGACAGCGATCCTTACGCTGCCTCGGGGCGTATCGCGCCCGCCCCGGATCAGGTCGGCGAGGCCATCGGCCTCGGCTGTCAAGGCTTCGGCGCGCGGGAGCAACAGGCGTCCGGCGTCGGTCAGTCGCGCTCCGCGGCCGGTGCGCTCGAAGAGGCGTGCCGCAAGCTCGTGCTCGAGCGTGCCGATGCGCTTGCTGATCGCGGACTGCGTCGAGCGCTCGAGCGCGGCAGCGCGCGAGAAGCTGCCGGTCCCCGCGACGTGGAGGAAGGTCTTGAGCGCGGCAAGCTCCATGGGAATCCTGTTCGTCTGGATATTCTCGTTGAGAATAACTGATATCTGCCCTATGCAGGTAGCCGCTGGCCTGCCGCGATGTCAGAATCAGCGCCACGCCTCCGGCACGCGCCGACCCGCCCGGCGAGGATTCGGCGCGCCGAGTGCATTTCAAGGAGGAAACGCCATGAACCGAACGGGCATACTTGCCACGTGTTTCGTCGCCGCATGCATGGCAGCGTCGGTGCAGGTCGTGGCGGCGCAGTCGTGGCCCACCAAACCGGTGAAGATCATCGTGCCGCACGCGCCGGGCGGGGTCACCGACGTGGTCACGCGCACGTTGGCGCAGCCGTTGTCGGAGGCACTGGGGCAGCCGGTGGTGGTCGAGAATCGCCCCGGCGCCGCCGGCCTCCTTGGCACCGAGGTTGTCGCGGCCGCGGCACCCGACGGCTACACGCTCGTGATGTTCGTCGACACCAACACGATCTTCCCGTCGACCGTGAAGGCGCTGCGGCACGATCCGGTGACAAGCTTCGCCCCGATCACGCTGCTTGGGCGCGGTTCGCACGTACTGGTAGCCCACCCTTCGCTGCCGGTCAGCAATCTGCAGGAGCTCATTGTCTACGCGAAGGCGCATCCCAAGGAACTTGCGTTTGCGTCGCCGGGTACCGGCAGCCCGCAGCAACTGGGCTTCGAGATCATCAAGCTGAAGAGCGGTATCGACGTCGTTCACATCCCGTACAAGGGCGGGGGCCAGGCGATCCTCGACATACTGGGCGGCCAGGTCAAGCTGGGCATGGTCGGCATGGCGCCGGCACTGCCGCACATCACGGCCGGCAAGCTGAAGGCGCTGGCGGTCACCGGCAAGTCGCGCTCGAATGTGCTGCCCGACGTGCCCACGGTCGCCGAATCCGGGTTCCCCGGCTTCGAGACCGGCCAATGGCAGGGCATCGCGGCGCCGGCCGGCACGCCGCAAGTGGCGATCGTGCGGCTGCACGACGAGTTGCGCAAGATCATGCGGCAGCCGGCAGTGATCGAGAAGATGAATTCAATTGGAATGGATACCTCGGTGAGCGCCACGCCGAACGACTTCGCGCTGATGCTGCAGGACGAGCTGAAACGCTGGCCCGCCGTGGTGAAGGCTGCCGGCATCCAGCCTGAATGAACGGACGGGCGCATTGAACATCGTCTTCCTCACCTCCGATCAGCAGCGTGGTGACTGCTACGGCTTCGAAGGCCGCAGCGTGCGTACGCCGCATCTCGATGCCATGGCTGCATCCGGAACGCGGTTCGGCGCATGCATCACGCCCAACCTCGTATGCCAGCCTTCACGGGCGTCGATCCTCACCGGACTGCTGCCGCGGACGCACGGCGTAGCCGACAACGGCATCGACCTGCCGCCCGAAGTGGGCGCGCGCGGATTTGCCGGAACACTTGCGCGCAAGGGCTACGCCACGGCACTGATCGGCAAGGCGCACTTCACGACGTCGCATACCTTTGCGCCGACCGGCACACCCGAGTGTCGCGAGAGCAGCGCCGCGTTCGGCGCCGACTGGAGCGGCCCCTACATGGGCTTCGACCATGTCGAGCTGATGCTCGAAGGCCACAATCATTTTCCGCCGATGCATCCGCCGCGCGGTCACCACTATGAGCGCTGGTATCACGCCGGGGGGCAGGGCGATGCGCTCACGGCGCTGTACAACACGGCGCTGCCGCCGCTGACCGACGCAACCCAGACGTGGAACTCGGCGCTTCCGGTGGCCTGGCACAACTCCACCTGGATCGGCAACCGCACGATCGACTTCCTGCGGGAGCACCGGTCCGAGGACTTCTGCCTCTGGGCGTCGTTTCCCGATCCGCATCATCCGTTCGACGCGCCCGAACCATGGTGCCGGCTCCATGACCCGGACGATGTCGACCTCCCGGTTCACCGCACGCTGGATCTCGAGCGCCGGCCATGGTGGCATCGGGCCGCGCTCGAAGGCGTGCCGCAGATGAGCAACGCCGAGCTGCGCGGCTTCCGTGAAAGGTTCTCCCGCACGCCGCGCCAGACCGACGCGCAATTGCGTGCGCTGATCGCCAACTACTACGGCATGATCGCGCTCATCGACCACCAGGTCGGCCGCATCCGGATCGCGCTGCGCGATCTGGGCCTCGAAGGCAACACGTTGCTCGTGTACTCGACGGACCACGGCGACTGGCTGGGCGACCACGGGCTCCTGCTGAAGGGGCCGATGGCCTATGAGGGGCTGTTGCGCGTGGGCCTGCTGTTCGAGGGGCCCGGCGTCCCGGCGGGCAAGGTGGTGGCCGAGCCCGTGTCCAC
>JBKJSU010000177.1:0-9771 GCA_046594415.1 Casimicrobiaceae bacterium
ACAGCAGTTGGGAATCGGGTTCGCGCATCGAGCTCAACCGTCGATGCCGTGCACGGCGAGCAACGCGCGCATGCGGGTGGCGGCGAGGACAGGGTCGCGCAGCAGGCCCGCTGCATCAGCGAGCCGAAACAGTTCGGCGAGATGCACGATGCTGCGCGTGCTCTGCTGGCCGCCCACCATCGTGAAGTGCGCCTGGTGGCCGTTCAACCACGCCATGCACACCACGCCCGTCTTGTAGAACCGCGTGGGCGCCGCAAAGATGTGGCGCGACAGCGGCACCGTGGGGGCGAGGATGGATTCGAACGTGGTGCGATCGCCCGCTGCCAGCGCGGTCAATGCGGCGGACGCTGCCGGCGCGATCGCGTCGAAGATGCCGAGCAACGCGTCGGAATGACCGCCACTGTCGCCGCCGATCAACGCCGCGTAATTGAAGTCGTCCCCGGTGTACATGCGCACGCCCGCCGGCAACCGGCTGCGCAATGCGATTTCCTTCCCGGCATCGAGCAGCGACACCTTCACGCCGTCGACCTTGCTGGCGTTGTGCGCAATCACCTTCGCGCACACGGCCGTGGCGCGCGCATGGTGTGGATCGCTGGCACGACCGCCGGCGCCGACCCAGTAGCCAGCGAGCGCGGGATCGAACATTTCTCCCAGCCAATGCAGGATCACCGGCGCGCGCACCTGCGCCAGCACGCGTTCATATACGAAGGCATAGTCGTCCGGCGACTGCGCACATGCGGCCAGCGCGCGGCTGGCCATCAATATGATCCGGCCGCCGACGGCTTCCACGGCCGCGCACTGTTCCTCGTACGCCGCCACGACCTGCGCCAGGGTCACCCCCGGCGCGGGAACGAGATGATCGGTGCCCGCACCGGAAAAAACCACTGCGCCGGGTACGGTGCGCGCTTCGGCGACGCTGCGGCGGATCAATTCCAGCGACGTCGGCCAGTCGAGGCCCATGCCGCGCTGGGCGGTGTCCATCGCCTCGGCCACCCCGAAGCCCAGCGCCCACAGGTGATGGCGGAACGCGAGCGTGGCATCCCAGTCGATGGCGGTGGCAAGCCACGGGTCGATGGCCGCGCGTGCATCGGGTACCACATGCGCGGCGGCGAAGGCTACGCGAGTCCAGGCCTTGCCCCGGACCGGGGGCGTCCACGTGACCGCAGGGCGCAGCGTGTACGGCGCGAGTGCGCCATCCGCGCCCGGCAGGCGCAACGTCGGCATCGACAGGCGATCGTTCATGGCTGCAACGCGGGCACGTCCATCCAGCGCCTCTCCTTCCAGCTCTGCAAGCCCAATTCCGCCAGCTGCACGCCCTTGGCCCCCTCGAGCAGGTTCCAGCGAAACGGTCCGCCGCCGACCACATGCTTCAGGAACAATTCCCACTCCACCTTGAATGCATTGTCGTAGAGGCGGTTGGTGGGCACGTCCTGCCACTGGTCGAGAAAATCGATGGACTTCGGCACATCAGGATTCCATACCGGCTTGGGCGTGGCCGCACGCGGCTGTATCACGCAGTCGGTAAGTCCTGCGACGGCGGAGCCGTGCGTGCCGTCGACCAGCAGCGTGAGCAGATCGTCGCGGCGCACGCGCGTGCACCATGAGCTGTTGATCTGCGCCACCACGCCGCCCGCGAGTTGGAACGTGGCGTATGCGGAATCGTCCGCCGTGACGGCGTAAGGCTTGCCGGCCTCGTCCCAGCGCTCCTGCACATGCGTGGCGCCGAGGCAGCTGACCGCCTCGACGTTGCCGAACAGGTTGTCGAGCACGTAGCGCCAGTGGCACAGCATGTCGACGATGATGCCGCCATCGTCCTCGGCGCGGTAGTTCCACGACGGCCGTTGTGCGGGCTGCCAGTCGCCTTCGAACACCCAGTAGCCGAACTCGCCACGCACCGACAGGATGCGGCCGAAGTAGCCCGAGTCCACCAGCATCTTCAGCTTGAGCAACCCCGGCAGCCACAGTTTGTCCTGCACCACGCCGTGCTTCACGCCGGCGACTTCGGCCAGCCGGTAGAGATCGAGTGCCGCCTCCACCGACGGCGCGGTGGGCTTTTCCGTATAGATGTGCTTGCCGGCCGCGATGGCCTTGCGGATCAGCTGAGGGCGCAAGCCCGTGGACGCCGAATCGAAGTAGACCGTGTCGTCCTTGTTGGCAAGCGCGGCGTCGAGGTCGGTGGTCCAGCGCGCGACGCCGTGCGCCCTGGCTAGCGCTTCGGTCTTGGCCGCGTTGCGCCCGACAAGGATCGGATCCGGCATGATCGTGGTGCCCGCATCGACCGCCACGCCGCCCTGCGCGCGAATCGCATTGATCGAGCGGATCAGGTGCTGGTTGGTGCCCATGCGGCCGGTGACGCCGTTCATGATGATGCCGACGCGAATTGTCTTCATTGCAGCTCCGTGGGGTTCGAGGGCATCGACGGTTTTATCCACGCCAATGCCGGATGGTGTCGATGATGGCGGCGTTGTCGAGGTCGCCCGCGCCGTCGGCGATGGCGGCGTCGAGCACGCTCGCGTGCGTCAGCGCAAAGGGCAGCTTGCGGCCGCCGCGGGCGGCAGCCTCGACGATCAGGCGCAGGTCCTTGCGATGCTGTTCGACGCGCGACTGTGGCGGCACGAACGCTCCTTCGATCATCATCGCGCCCTTGACGTCGACGGCACGTGAATAGGCGGGCGTGACGCGTACGAGGTCTAGGAACGACGGCAGGTCGATGCCCAGCGCCTCGGCGAACACGAGCGTCTCGGCCAGCGCCGCGCGATTCAGGCCCAGCAGCAGGTTGGTGGCGAGCTTGGCGCGTGAACCGCTGCCGGGCGGACCCAGCAGGAAGCGCCGCGACGAGATCACCGCCAGCACCGGCTCGAGCGCATCGCAATCCTCGCGATCGCCGCCGATCATCATCACCGCGGAGCCATCGCGGATCTGCTCGCTCGACCCCGACAGCGGGGCATCGAGGATGCGCACGCCGCGCGCGGCCAGCCGCACGGCGAGCGCCACGGCCTGGTCGGGGTCCGCCGTGCCGCAGTCGACGAGACGCATGCCGGCGCGCAGCTGCGGCAGTATGTCGCGAATCAATGCGCTGGTCTGGGAGCCGTCGAACAACGCCAGCAGCACGTTATCGCAGGCCGCGAACACGTCCGCGGCACTGGCCGCCGCCATACCGTGCGCGGCCACCAGCAACTCGCGCCGCGCGGGATCGATGTCGTACCCGATCACCTTGATGCGCGCGGACCGCAGCCGCTCGACGAGTGCAAGCCCGACCAACCCGATGCCGATCACGCCGACGGGATGCGTGGCGCTCATTCCGTGGCCTCCCTCGGCCCCCGCGCTCATTCGGCCTTGATCCCCGCATCCTTGATGATCTTCGCATCGCGCGCCGAATTGTCCCGCACGAACGTCGCAAAATCCGCGGGCGTTCCCGGCTGCACTTCGTAGCCCAGCTTGTCGAACTGCGCGCGCACATCCGGTTGCTGCAGCCAGCGATTGACCTCGGCGTTGAGTTTCTGCACGACCTCCGCGGGCAATCCCGGCGGACCCCACAAGCCGTACCACGAGTGATACTCGAAGCCCGGCATGCCCGACTCCGCCACCGTGGGCACATCGGGCAGCGCGGACAGGCGCTTCGATGACGTCACCGCCAGCGCGCGCACCTTGCCGCCCTGCACCTGGCCGATGGCGCCGAGCACCGGATCGGTGAAGCCCTGCAGCCGGCCACCCAGCAGATCGGCATACGCGGGCGTGGAGCCCTTGTACGGGATCATCTGGATCTCGATGCCGGCATTGCTGCGCAACAGCTCCTGCGCGAGGTGGCCGGCGGAACCGTTGCTGCCGATGCCGAAGTTCAACTTGCCCGGATTGGCCCTGGCATACGCGATCAACTCGGTCACCGTCTTGGGCGGCAGGTCGTTATTGACGACGATCAGCAGCGGCGCCTTGGCGACGAGGGCGATCGGCGTGAAATCCTTATGGATGTCGTAGGGCAGCTTTACCAGGTGCGGATTGGTGGCGAACAGCGACGCGTTGAACAGCAGCGTGTAGCCATCCGCGAGCGCTTTCGACACGAGATCGCTGCCGATCGCGCTGTTGCCGCCGGCCTTGTTGTCCACCACCACGCTCTGCCCCAGCGACGTCGACAGCGCCTGCGCCAGCTGGCGGCCCAATGCATCGGTGGGACCGCCCGGCGGAAACGGAATCACGAGACGCACCGGCTTGTCGGGCCAGGCCGCATGCACCGTCGCTGCGGCTGCCAGCGCGACGACGGCCAGCGTGGACAGAATACGGCGACGCAGCGAATTCATCGGCAACTCCTGGATGGCGTTACGCGGCACGCGCGAGCTTGCGTCGCGCATAGTAGCGCTGCACCGCGGGTATCTTCAGCGTGACGACCAGCACGATCGTCACCCAGAGCACTGCCGAGATCGGGCGGGTGAAGAACGGTTCGAGGCTGCCGTCGGACAGCACGAGGCCGCGGCGCAGCCCCTTTTCCATCAGGTCGCCCAGCACCATGCCCAGCACCAGCGGCGCCACCGGATAGTCGAGCCGGCGGATGATGAAGCCCACGACGCCGAAACCCAGCATCACCCACACGTCGAAGAGGCGCTGCGAGATTGCGAACGAACCCACCACGCACAGCACGAAGATGATGGGCAGGATCACGGGCTTCGGCACCATCAGCACCTTGATGAGAAGGTTGGTCAGCGTGAGTCCGTACAGCAGGATGCCCAGCGTGGCGTACATCATCATCGCCACGACGTCGTACACGAACGTCGGCGACTCGATCATGATCATCGGACCCGGGCGCACGCCGTGGATCAGCATCGCCGCCATCAGCACGGCCGCGGGCGCGGAGCCGGGGATGCCCAGCGTGAGCACCGGAATGATCGCGCCCGGCACGCAGGCGTTGTCGCCGGTCTCCGCCGCCATCAGGCCATCGATCGACCCCTTGCCGAATTTTTCCGGTTCCTTGCTGGCGCGCTTGGCCGCCGCGTACGAAGACCATGCGGCCACGTCCTCGCCGACGCCGGGCAGGATGCCGATGAACGTGCCGATGAGACCCGAGCGCAGGATCGTGCGCCAATGCGCGGTAACGTCCTTGAGCTTGGGGATCACGGAATCGAACGGATTGATCTTTACCGGGAATGACTTTTCCCGAACCGCCACCAGCAGTTCCGCAAAACCGAAGGCGCCTACGAGCGCGGGCACCAGGTTGAAGCCGCCGGCGAGATCGCGGCTGCCGAAGGAGAAGCGGTCGAACGCATAGATCGCTTCCTGCCCGACCGCGGCGCTGAAGATGCCAATCAGGCCGACGATCCAGCCCTTCAACGGATCGCCGCCCGTCAGCGTGCCGGCGATCACGACGCCGAACACGGCGAGCCAGAAAAATTCGAACGCGCCGAACTTGAGTGCGAGCCCGCCGAGAATCGGCGTGAACAGCGCGAGAAAGAACATGCCGATCAGCGTGCCCAGCACCGAACCCGAGGTGGCGATGCCCATCGCGCGCCCCGCCAGCCCCTGCTTGGCGAGCGCGTGGCCGTCGAGGCACGAAGCCGCCGAAGCCGGCGTGCCCGGGATGTTGAGCAGGATGGCCGAGCGCGAACCGCCGTAAATGGCGCCGACGTAGGTGCAGATCAGCACCAGCAGCGCCTGGTTCGACGGCATCTTGATCGTCAGCGTGGTCATCAACGCCACGCCCATCGTGGCGGTGAGACCCGGCAGCGCGCCGATGATCACGCCGGCGAGCGACGACAGCAGGATCAGCCCCAGCGAGAGTGGATCTAAAAACGAGCCAAGCGAGTGGCCGAAGGCAATCAGTCCGTCGAACATTGCAGGCGCCTAGGGCAAGCGGACGTAGAAGAGTTTTTCGAACATCTGCGACACGATCACCGCGGTGGCCACGCCGCAGATGATCGCCAGCACGGCATCCTTGCGCGTCTGCACCGGGGTGCCGTCGGCAATGCGATCAGCGCGCCGGAACGTGTAGACGAACGCGGTGACGAAGACCGCGGTGCCGAGCCAGAACGGCAGTCCGCGACCGACCAGCAGGAGTGCGTATGTAAAAAACATCGCGGTCGCGAGGCGAAATCGTGACACCGGCACCAGCACCGTGTCGTCGGGCTCGGCCGCGGACCAATCCGTGGCGCGGGCGCGCTCGACCGAGCGCCACGCCAGCACGCCGCCGAGCATCGCCAGCAGGAGGCCGATGATGCCGGGCCACAATCCCGGCGCCGTGTAAAGCGACGCGCCCTGCTGCTCGAAGCGGTCCATCTGCCACGACGCAAAGACGATGCAGGCGCCAAGCGCGATCCAGAAGAACGCCGTGCGCAGGTCGGTGCGCGGACTGACGGGATAGGGGGATGCATGCATGCGCGGTGCCGGAGCGAAGCGAGACTTGAATACTCCCGGTCCGCGTGTGCGAACCGGGAGGCGAGTGCAACGGGACGTCGACTACGGCTTGGCGATACCCAGCGTGTCCGGCGAGACCTTGGCCTTGCCGCCGTCGAAGGCCTGCCAGGCATTGACCTGCACGGCGGGCATCACTGCCTTCATCGCGTCGGCGCCGGCGGGCGGCGCAAATTGTGCGCCGCGGCTCGTCGCGTAGTCCTTCAGCGCCTTGGAGTTGCTGATCTTGTCCGCCCAGATCTTTTCGACCGTGGCGATCACTTCAGGCGGTACGCTCTTCGGAATGAAGATGCCGAAGTAGTTGGGCGGGTCCTTGAAGTTGGTGATCGTCTTGGTCAGCGGCTCGATCATGCCGTAGCCGTCGATCTCGATCGGCTTGTCGCCGATTACCGCCAGCGGCCGCAACTTCTTGCCACGGATCATCTCGGCCTGCTCCACGGTGAGCTGGGTCGTGACATCGGTCTCGCCGGCCACCGTCGACACCACGGCCGGATTGCCGCCGTCGTAGGTGACGTGCTTGTACTTGACGTTGGCGGCGCGGGCGATCGCTTCGATAGCGCTGTGGCCGCTGGAGTTGACGCCGGCGGTGGCTACGCTGATCTGGCCCGGCTTGGCGCGCATCGCGTCGAGCAGTTCACCCACCGTCTTGTACGGCGTGTTGGGATTGACCGACAGCGTCGACACGTTGGCGACGTTGAGGAACAGCGCCCAGTCGCCGATCTTGGTGTCGAGCATGCCCAGCACCGCGTAGGTGCCGAGGTCCTTGGCGGCGCCGGCCGTCCACGTGTAGCCGTCCTTCGGTGCTTCGAGCGCGTTCTTGGTGCCAATCGAACCGGATGCGCCCGGCTGGTTGACGATCACCACCTTCTGCCCCAGCGCGGCCTCGATTTCGGCGGCCGTCACCCGCGTGACCTGGTCGGTGGAGCCGCCTGCGGCCCACGGTACGATGATCGTGATGGGCTTGGTGGGCTTCCACGTGGCTTGTGCATGCGCGGGCAGGGCGGCGACCGCGGCGAGGATGGCCGCGCCGGCGGCCATCAGGATTCGGGTGCTGCGCTTCATGGTGTTGCCTCCTGGGAATGGCGGATCGATGCGTCCCGCATGACGGGTGAGAATTGCCGGTTGCGGTGCGTCTGGCGGCACCGTCGGGCGGTGATAACCGGTTGGTTAATTAGCATACCTGCGGGCGGGTGGGCAACGCAAGCCCGCGCGGACCGATGATTCGCCGCGCCGTGTTCCTGCCGGCGCGGCTGCAGCCGCGCGGATGATCCGCCAGGCGCATCCCGTCGCGCGTTCATTTCGCCAGAAACCCCAGCACCAGCTCATTGATGTGCGCGAGGCGCTCGGCCTTGGCACGGGGGGCCAGCAGATCGCGTCCGAAGATCGTCGACAACGTATGGTTGTTCGACAGGTAGAAGTACCCGAGTGCCGCGATCGACACATAGAGCTGCACCGGATCCACCCCACGCCGGAACACGCCCTCGCGCGCGCCGCGCGCCAGCACCTCGGACAGCGTCTCGATCAGCGGCGAGTGCATCGCGCGGATCTTCTGCGAGCGCTTGAGGTGCTGCGCCCGATGCAGGTTCTCGCTGTTCAGCAGCGTCATGAACTCCGGGTGCGCGAGATAATAATTCCACGTGAAGACGATCAGCTCGCGCACGCCTTCGACCGGAGCCAGGTCGGTGAGATGCAGGCCCTGCTCCTCGTTGCGGATGTGCTCGTAGGTGCGCTCCAGTACCGCGAGGAAGAGCGCTTCCTTGCCGCCGAAGTAGTAATAGAGCATCCGCTTGTTGGTCTTGGCGCGCTCGGCAATGCGGTCCACGCGCGCGCCGCCCAGGCCGTGGCGCGCAAATTCGGCGGTGGCCGCATCGAGGATGGCGCCCTGCGTGCGTTCCGCGTCGCGCGTGGGCCGCGGCGTGCCGGCGCGCGTCTTCTTGGCAATGGTGGAGCGCAGGGCGACCGGCATGACGCGATGGTAACCAACTGGTTACTTGGACGCAACTGGTCGCATCGCCTCGCGACTTGCCGTGGACGCGCGCACGCTGCGCTACCATACGGTCTCCATGTCCGCATCCACCTTCAGCGCCGAGCTTGCGCGCCCCCTGTCCGATCTCGAGATCAACGAGCTCGACCATGCGCTAGCCGCACTGCCGGAGGAACGTGACTGGTTCGACGTCGCGATGCTCGAGGGCTATCTGGTGGGCGTGCTGCTCCAGCCGCGTGTCGCGTTACCGTCGCAGTGGCTGCCGCCAGTCTTCGCGGCGCCCGACGGCGAGCCAATAATTCCGGGTGACGATGCGCACGTGCAGCGGGTCATCGAGCTGGTCACGCGTCGTTACGGCACCCTCGCCGCTCATATCCACGCGCGCGAGCCGTTCGACCCGATCGTCTACGATGTCGAAGCGGAGGATGGCGTGCCGCCGTCCCGACAACAGGAGCTCGCGGCGCTCTGGTCGTGGGCGGCAGGCTTCCTGGCGGCGATGCGGGCGTTCCCGGCCGTGTTCGAACAGGCCGACGAGAACGACGACTTGAGCGAAACGCTCGTGCACATCCTGCGGCATCTGCCGCTCGATCCCAGCGACGACAGCGAGGACGCGAAGGCGATGCGCGAGGAACGCGAGCACATCGACCGCGAGCATCCGCTCGACGATCTCGATCATGCGATCGAAACGGTGGTCGATGCCGTGTTGGATATCGCCGACATCACGCGTCCGCGCGAGCCGGTCGTGCGCGCGCAGCCGAAGGTCGGCCGCAACGATCCCTGTCCCTGCGGCAGCGGGCGCAAGTTCAAGCAATGTCACGGGCGTGACGTGCACTGACCGGGCGCGGCCGCCCGCGGCGGGTTGCCGCCTCAGCGGGTGAGACCCACCGCTGCCATCACCGCGCGAAACAGCAGCGCGATCAGCCCGACGGTCAGGACACCGGCCAGCCACAGCAGCACCAGCCAACCGCCGCGCCGCCACCAGAGACGGCCGCGCGGCGCGCTTTCCGCAAGCGGCGTGTTGCCATCCATCAGTGATAGCTGTCCGACGACTCCACCTTGCCGCGGAACACGTAGTAGCTCCACGCGGTGTAGACGAGGATCAGCGGGATGATCAGCAGCGCGCCCACCAGTGCGAAGCCCTGGCTCTGCGGCGGCGACGATGCCTCCCAGATCGAGATCGACGGCGGCACGATGTTGGGCCACAGGCTGATGCCAAGTCCGCTGTAGCCCAGGAAGACGAGCGCCAGCGTGAGTACGAACGGGCCGGCATGGGGATCGCCGCGCAATGCGCGCAGCAGCAGCCACACCGACAGCGCCACCAGCACGGGAACCGGCGCGAACCACAGCATGTTGGGCCACGTGAACCAGCGCTGCGCGATGTAGTCGTGCGT
>JBKJSU010000243.1:0-3051 GCA_046594415.1 Casimicrobiaceae bacterium
AAACCGGAATGACAGCCACAGTACACCCTCGACAAACTGCTGGATGCCGAAAAGCAATGGGATCGCCGCGAAAGGAATCTCCGCCTTTCGCCGAGTCGCGCGCAATGTCGCCACACCCAGAACGGATAGGGCACCACTGGCTATGAAACTTGCGGTCGCGGAAAAGCACATGGTCTTGGCGCTAGAGTAGTAACCCTTTCGGGCGCTGCGCGCGCGCCGCCAGGAATTTGATCTATTTTCAAATGGCGGGCGCCCGTAGTATTAATGATCTTGTCCTCAGCGTCGAGCGATCCCAATCAAAGTCCTTGCGGAAAGTTGGCGACTCGGCTTGAGCGATCGACTTGCGAAAAACGTTCCGATGGTGAACGTCGGCATCGCAGTGGGTTCTCCAGACCAATGAGTGGTGCCACACAGGCACTTCAGCAGCGTTAAGGGCTACGTTTTTCGCCTCGACGACCGCCAACGCCCGCCCGTCTCGGTCGCAATGAACGTAGTCCGCCTTGGTCTTGTCGGGGAGGTACGTACACGTACCGGACGGTATTGGGGTTGGTGACCTCCCAAGCCTAGTCCTTCAATTGAGCATCTATCTTGACGCGCGAAAAGGCTTCGTTAGTTACCGGCATGACAGGCTGCCCTAGTTGGCAGCTTCTCCGTGTCTGGCGCCAACTACTATTTCCGGCGCATTGACTCATCCGATTTGTTACCGGATGAAGCTATTGCCTCACCAAATCTGCTACCCATCGGATTGGCCGATGGGGGTAGAACATGGGGAGGCGAATCAGCATGGCATCACGCAAGGAATTGGTCGAAGCGGTCAGGCAGCGATACAGCGCGGCATCGAGGCTGGGCAAGTCCAAGATCCTGGATGAGTTCGCGGCACTCGCCGGATACCACCGTAAACACGCCATTCGCGTGCTGACCGCGGTGCCGTGCAGACATGATCCCTGCCCCGGCCGCGATCGACTGTATGACGAGGCAGTTCGGCAATCTCTGATCATCCTCTGGGAAGCCGCAGATCGGCTGTGCGGCAAGCGACTGAAGGCCTTGATACCCATGCTGGTAGATGCCATGGAACGGCATGGTCATCTCAACCTTGATCCCACGGTCAGGGGCAAGTTGCTAAACGTGAGCGCCGCGACGATCGACCGTGCCTTGCGCGGTACGCGCGAACGCATCGATGGACAGCGCAAACGTCGATCTGGCGTTGGCGCCGCGATCCGGCGCAGTATTCCGGTGCGCACGTTTGCTGATTGGCGAGACCCGCCGCCCGGATTTTTTGAGGTGGATATGGTCGAGCATTGTGGTGGTCCAAAGGCCAACGGTGACTTCGTCCATAGCCTGGTGATGACCGACATCGCCAGCGGTTGGACCGAATGTGTGGCGATGCCGGTGCGCAACCAGTCGCTGGTCGTGGAAGGTATGACCAAGGTCGCGTCCGACCTGCCAATTCCCATGCTCGGAGTGGACACCGATAACGACAGTGCCTTCATGAATCAGACGGTCTTCGATCACTGCAAAAAAAAATAGTCTTGAGCAAACGCGCTCACGAGCTTACAAGAAAAACGATCAAGCCTGGGTCGAACAGAAGAACGGGGCCATCGTTCGCCGACTCGTGGGCTATGGCCGGTTAAGCGGACTCGCGGCAACACAAGCCTTGGCGCAGATGTATGCAGTCTCACGGCTCTACATCAATTTCTTTCAGCCGTCATTCAAACTCAAGGCAAAGACGCGTGATGGCGCGCGGATGAGTAAGATCTACCACGCGCCCATGACCCCTTGCGACCGGCTGCTGTCACTACCCAACGTAAGCGACGCGATCAAGACAAGACTGCGTGAGCAGTTCATAGAGCTCGATCCGGTGCAACTGCTGCATGAGATTCGCACTGCGCAGCGCGCGCTCGCCGACTTCGCAGCGAACGGGACGCACGAGAAACCTTCGCTGGCGGCTATACCGGATGTCGCGGCCTTCGTGAGCAGTTTATCCAAAGCTTGGCAACAGGGCGAAGTTCGACCGACTCATCGCAAGCAACCAGGTGCGACGCGCTGGTGGAGAACCCGCCAGGATCCGTTTGAACATGCATGGCCGGTCGTCGAGCAATGGCTTGATCGAGAGCCAACTGTTACGGCAAAGGAGTTGATGGAGCGCCTCGCCGAGATGGTGCCGGACGCCTATGCCACCAAAACGCAGCTGCGAACTTTGCAACGCCGGGTCAAGCGGTGGCGAGCCGAAAAGGCCAAGGAACTGATCCTGGGCCGCCTGAGACAAGTGAGTAGCATCGCAGACAACATAACAGTCTCTGAGGCGCCTTCTTGTTCAATCCAAGAAAAAACGACAACGCAACTCCGGTAACATTCCTTCGTGAGGCAACACGCCGGAAAATCTAATTGTCGCTGGACAGCGGTGGCCTTCATCCACCGCTTCGGCTCGGCGCTCAATGCGCACCTGCATTTCCATTGCGTGGTGCTCGACGGAGTGTTCGCGTCCACGCCGGCCGGGGGCGTTGTCTTCCACCCGGCCAGCGGGATCGACGAGCCGGCCATCGCTGCGGTGCAGGCGAAGGTGCGGCGGGGACTCCTGCAGAGCTTCGTGCGCCGGGGTGGCTCGAGAGTGATGCCGCGCACAACATGGCGCATGTGGGCATACGGTGGCGGGTGTTCGGTCGACGCCGCGGTGCGCATCGACGCCGCGGATCGGCCGGGGCGGGAGCGAGGGCTGCGTTACTGCGCCCGCCCGCCGTCCGCGCTGGACCGGCTCCGCGCACTCGATCCCAAACGCCTGCTCTACGACGGCGCCAAGCCCGGCCCCGGCGGCAGCGGCTTCCCACTGCGCCTTACTGCGCTGCAACTGATCGACCGCCTCGCCGCCCTCATCCCGCCGCCGTGCGTCCATCGTCACCGTTACTACAGCGTGCTGGCGCCCAACTCACCGCTGCGCGCCGCGGTGACCGCCCTCGCCGTGCCGGCGGTGCCGCTCGCTGCGGTCGCGCCAGCTGCCCACCAGGCACCGCCCGCCGACGAACCGGCCCACCGCCGCGCCGCTCGCTACGCGTG
>JBKJSU010000292.1:0-6574 GCA_046594415.1 Casimicrobiaceae bacterium
GGCAACTGCGAGAACGATCTCTACAACTTCACGAAGAACAACGTCGGCCTCGACGTGTGGTGGAAGATCGCGCGCGGCAACCGGCTGGGCTTCGGCTGGGACTACTACAACCTCGACCAGGACCGTTTCGACTACGACAAGACGCACCAGAACAAGCTGTGGGTCGAGTACAAGAACACGATGCTCGACACGGTGGTGGCGCGCCTCAAGTACCAGTACGTCAAGCGTGATTCCGACTCCACCCTGAGCAACGCCGGGGTCAACGCGAACGATCCGAACTACCTGTTGCGGTACACGACCGCGTTCGACCTGCAGAGCAACTCCGCGAACATCCTCAAGCTCAACCTCGACTGGAGCCCGATGGCAAACGTGGGCTTGTCGTTCGAGGGCCTGTGGAGCAAGACGGACTACGATGACGTCACGCTGGGTCGCACCAGCAACGACCGCCACGGCTACTTCCTCTCCGGCAACTGGGTCGCGTCGGAGAAAATCAACCTGAACGCATTCGGCAGTTGGGAGCAGACGAAGTACCCGTCGAACCACCGGTACATCGGCACGGTTTCGAACGGCAGCGGAACGGCGCCGAACAATTCGCCGCCGGGATGGTGCACCACCACCAACCCGGACTGCTACAGCCCGAGCACGGCGCCGGTGGCGAACTCCTCGTACAACTGGAATTCGCAGACCGAGGACAAGACGTGGATGATCGGCGTGGGCAGCGACTGGAAGGCGATGGACGCGCTGAAGCTGACGGCGTCCTACCTGTACGTGTCGAATGAGGGTGATGCGACCTTCGGCGTGCAGAACAACCTGCAGTTGGCGACGAACCCGATCAACATCCCCAACGTCGACAACAGCAAGCAGCAGTTCTTCAACCTGAAAGGCGCGTACGCGTACAACAAGAACTGGTCGTTCACGGGCGGCTACTCGTACATGAAGTACAGCCACAACGACGTCGCCACCAACGGGTACACGTATGGGTTGCCGGCCGTCTCGGTCATCAACGGGGCCATCGTCCCGACGCCCACGAGCAACACCGCGCTGAGCTACGGCAACGGGTACGACGCGAACACCGATGGTCACGCAAATATCTTCTACCTGTACGTGACCTACAAGTTCGACGCGCCGCCGCTGTCGGTTGCGCAAATGAAGATGGCAGAGATGCCGGCACCGGCGCCCGTCGTGGCGCAGGCACCGCCGCCGCCTCCGCCGCCGGCACCCGCACCCCGGCCGGCGCCTGCGCCCCAGTTGCAGAAGATCACGCTCGACTCCAAGGCGCTGTTCGACTTCGACAAGGCGGTGTTGAAGCCCGATGGCCAGGCCGCGATCGACACCATGGTCGTGGCCAAGCTGGCGCAGATGCAGAAGCTCGAAGTGGTGCTCGTGACGGGCCATACCGACCGCCTCGGCACCGACGCCTACAACCAGAAGCTGTCGGAACGGCGCGCGGATGCGGTGCGCGACTATCTGGTCAGCAAGGGCGTGGACAAGGCGAAGATCGAGGCAATCGGATTGGGTGAGAAGCAGCCGGTCGTGCAGTGCGAGCAGAAGAACTTGAAGGACCTGATCGCATGCCTGCAGCCGAATCGCCGCGTCGAGGTGCAGGCCAAGGGCGAGTCGACGAAGTAATCGCCGCGTCGCCGCCGGAAGAGCCCCGCCTTGCGCGGGGCTTTTTCTTGCGTCGAACGTTAGAAGCGGTAGTCGACGCGGACGGGAGCGCCGCAGGCGATGGTCTGGCCGGCGCCGGCGATCACCACGGCGTTCATGCCGAAAATGACGCCGCCCAGGCGCTCGTCCATCCGGTATTCGCCGAGCGTGCGCAGTGGTTCCAGCGCCACCTGCGCGGTGTCCTGGTCCGTGGTTGTGACCGCGCATCGCGTGCACGGCTTCACGCAGCGCAGCGTGACGGCACCGATCGTGATGGTGTCGAGGTGATCTTCCGCGTACGCGGGCAGGCCCTCCAGAACCACGTTGGGACGGAAGCGGTTCATCGGCAGCGCGCTGCCGCCGCGCGCCGTCAGCCGGATGTTGAGGTCGTCCAGCGAAGCCTTGCCGATCACCAGCACCGGGTAGCCATCCGCGAACAACGTGTGCGCGCCGGTGGCGCCGGCGAACTCGGGATTGCAGGCGCGCGGCGTCGAGCGATCGAAGCGCACCAACCGGACCGTGGTGCCGAGCCAGTTCGACAGCCACGCAGCCGCCGCATCGCCCGCGTCGATGCCGCGGCCCTGGTGGCGCCAGACCTCGACGGCGATGGCTTTGCCGTACGCGGCGTCGGGCACTTGCAGCGCGGTGGCGCCCGGGGCGCCCAGCGCGAGTCCGTCGCGGCCGGCGTCCACGGTCACCAGCGCAAGGCGGGGCACCTCGCGCTGGGTGACGAAGTGTCCGGCAGCGTCGACGACCATCCACTCGCGGTCGCCTGCGCCATGGGTGGACAGCCCGGTGGCCGTCATCACGGCCGCGGCGGGCGCAAGTCCGCGACAACCCTTGACCGGGTAGATGTGCAGTGAGGCGACGTGCACGTCGCTCATGGGATGCACGCGCGACCGGCCGGCGTGGCGCGAACGCGCGGCCGTGTCTAGCGCAAGCCGGCCGAGTAGTCGGCCAGCGCCTTCATCTGCGCGTCGCTCATGCGCAAGGCGATCGACCGCATGATCTTGCCGTTGAGGTCGATGCCGTCCTTGTCGTTGCCACGCTCGCCGGATTTGAAGGCCTTGAGCTGCGCATACGTGTAGTCGGCATGCTGCCCGGCAACACGCGGGAAATTCTTCGGCACGCCGACGCCGTTGGGCAGGTGGCAGGCCGAGCATGCCGGTACTGCCGCGGTCGCGTCGCCGCCGCGATAGAGAGACTGTCCCGTCCTGGTCAGCGCCGCATCGCGTGCCGTCAGCGGCTTCGGCGTCTGCTGCGCGAAGTAGAGGCCGAGAGCCACCATGTCGGCCGGCGTTAGCGTTGCCACCATCCCCAGCATGATCGCGTTGGCGCGCACGCCGGACTTGAAATGCTGCAATTGCCGGGTGATATAGTCCGCTCCCTGTCCGGCCAGGTTGGGATTGACGGACACTGCGCTGTTGCCGTCGGCGCCATGGCAGGCTGCGCAGACGGTGGTGGCAATTTCCTTGGCCTTGGCCAGGTCCGGTGCCGCCGGCGCCTGCGCCGCAGCCAATGGGGCCGCCAGCGCCGAGGCGACAGCCGACAGGACAATGAAGAGCGACGTCTTGCGAATCATTCCAGGTAACTCCTAGGGTGCCCCAAGCCGCAAATGCACGGAGCCGGTGACGCAACGCCTGTTCGCGGCCGCAGCCGAATCCGCAGCAGGTACAAAGGCCGTCATGACCAAACGCAGTATTGTAGCGGACTCGTCCCGACCGGCGAAAGCCGCCCCCCCCATGGACGACGACAGCGGTCCGCATCCGCTGCGCGGCGCGGCGTTCGTGATCGGGGCCGCCGCCCCGTCCCAGTTGCCGCTGGAAGGCGCGCCGGAGATCGCCTTTGCCGGGCGCTCCAATGCGGGAAAGTCCAGCGCGATCAACGCCCTCGCGCTGCGCACCCGCCTCGCCTTCGCCAGCCGCACCCCGGGACGAACCCAGCAGATCAACCTGTTTTCGTTGCGCTCGGGGGCCTTGGTGGCCGACCTGCCCGGCTATGGCTATGCGGCAGTGGCGAAAAACATCAAGCAGGTCTGGCAGGATTTTCTGTGGCACTACACGACCACCCGCTCGACGCTGATCGCGCTGGTGCTGGTCGTCGACTCCCGCCACGGGCTCAAGGATTCCGACCTCGTTCTGCTGCGCGGCTACGTGCCGTCGGGGCGGCCGGTGCTGATCCTCGCCACGAAGGCCGACAAGCTGACGTTGACCGAGCAGCGGCGGTCGCTGAAGGACATCCTGGGACAATTGAAGGAGGCGTTTCCCACCGGGGCCGGCAACATCGAGGTACAGCTGTTCTCGGCCTCGACCCGGCTGGGCGTGCCGGAGGCCGAGCGCGCCATTGCGCGCTGGCTGCCGGAGGCCCCGCCCGAACCTTGATTTCACGCAAGGCCTGTCGCGACCGGTGTCCTGATAATCGACCGCAGCCGTACGAGAAAAAGAAAAGGCCCCGCGATCAAGGGGAGTGATGCGGGGCCTTGTAACGCCCGTCGCACCGGGAAGGTGACGGCGGACACCCGCTTCAGGGAGGTTGCGGGAGACGAAATCGTCTGTTCGATAGACTGAGGCTTGCGCCTCAAGTTCCGCGTCCGGCACACCGGGCGCGATTTTGTCCAACCGCCGTCGTTGCCGCCCTCGCCGATGCGTCCTGCGCCCGCCATACTTTCAAGCCTGCTACAAACGTTGCGCGTGCACGCGCCGTTTGCGGGCATACCCGAGCGCGATCTCGCGCGCGCCGTCGCCGCGGCGCAGCTCCAGTACTTTGCCCCCGGCGCAACGATCCTCGCGCCGGAGCCTACGCGCCCGGCCGCCTGCTGGATCATCACCCGGGGCGCCGTGCAGGGCGAGCGTCCGGTTACCGGCGGCGGCAATGCGCCGGCCTGGGAGCTGTCGGAAGGCGAGATGTTCCCGCTGGGTGCGCTGCTGTCCAATCGAGGCGTCACCAGCGTCTATCGCGCGGTCGGCGATACCTTCTGCCTCATGGTGCCGGCCGGTGCGTTCGACGCACTTGTCGCCACTTCGGTGGTGTTCAGCGATTTTTGCACGCGGCGCCTCGCGTTCCTGCTCGATCATGTCCGCTCCCAGGTCCAGGCGGACTACGCCTCGGACATCACGACCCGCCGCGGCATGGCCACGCCGCTTGCGGCGCTGGTCCGCACCGATCCGGTCACCGTGCCGCCGGACACGACGCTGGAGGATGCGCTGTCGCTGCTCGAGCGCAAGCACATCGGTTCGCTGCCGGTGGTGGATCCGGCGGGTCGGGCGCTTGGCATCTTCACGCGGCAGGATGTAATCGGGCGCATCGTGTTGCCCCGGATCGCGCTGTCCGCGCCCATTGCGGACGTGATGTCGGCACCCGTCATCGGCCTGCTCGGCTCCGCCACCGCCGGCGATGCGGCGCTGCTGATGGCGCAGCGGGGCATCCGGCACGTGGTGGTGACCGATGCCGCAGGCAAGGTCGAAGGCGTCGTCTCCGAACGCGATCTCTTCAGCCTGCACCGGCTGTCGGTGCGCGAACTGTCGTCCGCAATCAGCCGCGCCCCGTCGGTGGAGATTCTCGAGGTGTGTGCCGCGGACATACGCGCGCTGTCGCTGGCGCTGGTGGCGCAGGGCGTGGGCAGCCGCCAGCTGACCCACATGATCTCGAGCCTCAACGATCTCCTGACCGCGCGAATCCTGGATCTCGAGATGCCGCGTTTCGATGTCGCCGCCTATTCGCCATGCTGGCTCGGCATGGGCTCGGAGGGCCGCGGCGAGCAGACGATCGCCACCGACCAGGACAACGGCCTCGTCTATGTCGCCCCCCGGGAGGCGGACGCCGGCGCGACCGCACGCGAGCGATTGCTTGCCTTTGCCCGGGCTGTGAACGAGGCGCTGGCCCGTTGCGGCTATCCGCTGTGCCAGGGCAAGGTGATGGCGATGAACCCGGAGTGGTGCCTGCCGATGCCCGCATGGCAAGGCACCTTCACCCAATGGATCGACCGTGGCGATCCGCAGAGTCTCCTGGCCTCGTCGATCTTCTTCGACTTCCGGTCGTTGTGGGGCGAGGCCCGGCTTGCCGTCGAATTGCGCGAGAACATCGCGCGGCAGGCGGCGGCAAACCCGCGCTTCCTGAAACAGATGAGCGACAACGCGTTGTCCAACCGGCCGCCGATCTCGTGGCGCGGCACGCTGGCGGCGACGGCGGACACCAGCGGTGCGGAGGGTATCGACATCAAGCGCGTGGGCAGCATGCCGATCACCGACGCCGCGCGCATCCTGGCGCTGGCGAAGGGCGTCACTGCCACCGGCACGATCGATCGACTGGTGCAGGCCGGTGCGCGACTGGGAATCGCGGCGGCGGACGTGACGAGCTGGTGCGAGGCCTTCGACTACCTGCAGATGCTCCGCCTGCGCACGCAGCACCGGCGCGCGGCAGGCGAGATTCCGCCGTCCGATGTTGCGAATTTCGTGCCGCTCGCAAGCCTGTCCGAGCTCGATCGCCGCGTGCTGAAGGAAGCGCTGCGTCAGGTGCGCAAGCTCCAGCAGCGACTGCAGCTCGACTATCCGTGACCTCCATCGCCGCCGCCATCGACCGGCACTGGCGACGCTGGCGCGGAGGCGGCGCCCGCACCGCGCAACGCTGGGTCGTGCTCGACACCGAGACCAGCGGTCTTGATCCCGCGCGCGACCGCCTGCTGTCCATCGGCGCGGTGGCCGTCGATCCGCAGGGCATCCGGCTGGGCGACAGCCTGGAGGTGGTGCTGCACAACGACCGCGCCGGTGATCGGCACAACATCGTCGTGCACGGCATCGGTTACGGTGCGCAGAGCGAGGGGATACCGCTCGCGCAGGCGCTCGACGACTTGATCGGCTATGTCGCCGACGCGCCGTGCCTGGGGTTTCATTGCGCCTTCGACCAGGCCGTACTCGCCAATGCGGCCATA
>JBKJSU010000478.1:0-4003 GCA_046594415.1 Casimicrobiaceae bacterium
GCGATGGCGCCCACGACGAACACCAGCAGCATCACCGCAAGTTGCGCGGCGGCGGTGTGGTCGCCCAGCGAGAACCAAGCGCGATACATGCCTGTGGTGAGCGTATCGACGGCAAAGTAGGCTACGGTGCCGTAGTCGGCCAGCGTCTCCATCAGCGCCAGCGCGATGCCCCCCGCGATCGCCGGCCGCGCCAGCGGCAGCTCTACCCGCCAGAACGCGGCCCTGGCGTCGAGGCCCAGCGTGCGCGCGGCCTCGAGCAACGCCGGCGGCCGCTCCAGGAACGCGGTGCGCGCGAGCAGGAAGACGTAGGGATAGAGCGCGAATATGAACATCACGGCGGCGCCCGGCAGCGTGCGTATATCGGGAAACCAGTAGTCTGCGCGAGTCCATCCGAACGCGTGACGCAGCGCCGTCTGCAGCGGCCCTGCGTACTGCAGGAAGTCGGTGTACGCATAGGCCATCACGTATGACGGCATCGCCAGCGGCAGCAGCAGTGCCCAGGCGAAGAAGTCGCTTCCCGGAAAGCGGCAGCGGGCAATCAGCCAGCCGGCGGCCGTGCCGCCGGCGCCGACGCCGATGCCGACGAGCAACGCAAGCATCAGCGTGTTGAACACGTAGTCCGGCAGCACGGTGGCAGCGAGATGCGCCCACGTTGCACCGGCGCCCGGCGTTGCCGCGCGCAGCACGATGGCGGCGACCGGCAGCACGGCGAGTAGCGCCAGCACGACGGCCAGCACGGTCGCGCCGCGGCGATTACCCTGCATGGGCGACCGGGTCGGCCGGTGCCGCAATCGCGACGGCGGCGGAATGGTTCGCGTTGCGCATCCGGGCATTATAGGATGCGCATGGACGCGGCAATGCCGCGAGGTGCGCGCGCGGAGCGCGGGTTATAATTTTGGTGGACGCGCCGGCACGGGCATTGCGCGGCAATTTCACCGGACGCTGCTCGCTGATGCGTATTCTGATTTCGAACGACGATGGCTACTTTGCCCCCGGGATCGAGCGGTTGGCCGCGGTACTGGCAGCGCATGCGCAGATCACCGTCGTCGCGCCCGAACGCGACCGCAGCGGCGCCTCCAACTCGCTCACGCTCGACCGGCCGCTGTATGTTCGCCGCGCGCCCAACGGCTTCATGTTCGTCAACGGCACGCCAACCGATTGCGTGCACCTCGCAGTGACCGGGCTGCTCGACGAACTGCCGGACATGGTGATTTCCGGCATCAATCTCGGCGCCAACATGGGCGACGATACGATCTACTCGGGCACGGTGGCCGCGGCCACCGAAGGGTACCTGCTGGGCATTCCGTCGGTGGCCATCTCGCTGGCGTCGAAAAACGGCCAGCACTTCGACACGGCAGCGCAGGTGGCGCTCGACATCGTGCACCGGCATGCCCGCATGCCTGCCGGCGCATGGTTGCTCAACGTCAATGTGCCGGATTTACCGCTGGCGGCGCTGCAGGGCACCGTGGTCACCCGGCTCGGCCGGCGGCACAAGGCCGAGGACGTGATTCGCAGCCAGAATCCGCGCGGCGAGACGGTCTACTGGGTCGGCGCCGCGGGCGCTGCCGCCGATGCGGGCAAAGGCACCGATTTCGACGCGGTCGCCACCGGGCAGGTGTCGGTGACGCCGCTGCAGATCGATCTCACCAACCGCGAACGCATGCCGGAAGTCGCCGGCTGGTTCGCGCGCTGACGCGTCACCGGACGCCATCGGCAATGGCCATGCTCGGCGATAACGAAAGGCAGCGTGCAGGCATCGGCATGACGTCGGTGCGCACGCGCGCGCGGATGATCGAGCGGCTGCGCGAGCAGGGCATTGTCGACGAGGTCGTGCTGGCGGCGATGACCGAAATCCCGCGGCATGTGTTCGTCGACGAGGCGCTGGCCATTCGCGCCTACGACGACGTGCCGCTGCCGATCGGGCACGGGCAGACGATTTCGCAGCCCTGGGTCGTTGCCCGCATGACCGAACTTGCCCGCAACGGCCGCGACCTCAACGACGTGCTCGAGATCGGCACCGGCTGCGGTTACCAGACGGCCGTGCTTGCGGGCATCGCGCACCATGTCTACAGCGTGGAGCGCATTGGCGCGCTGGTCACCAAGGCGCGCCGGCACCTGCAGTCGCTCAAGCTGAAGAACGTGTCGCTGAAGCATGGCGACGGCAGCCACGACCTGGGCGAGGCGCTGGCTGTCGACGCGATCATCGTCACCGCGGCGGCCACGCACGTGCCCACGCCGCTATTGCGATATTTGAAACCGGGCGGGCGGATGGTGCTGCCGCTCGCCCAAGCCGGCGACGAACGCGGGGTGCAACGGCTGACGGTGCTCGAGCTGGCGCCCACGGGACTCAAGGAGCAAACGCTCGATGCGGTAAGATTTGTGCCGCTCCTGTCCGGACTCGCGTGAACGTTCGGGCTTCTCCCGTGGTCGATTGCTGATGCCTCATCGTCGTGCCTCTGTTCCCCGATGCCCCGCGCCGTGGCGCTGGCTGGCCGTCGTCGCACTTGTGACGATCGTCGCCGGCTGCGCGTCGCGCACTCGCGCGCCGGTCGAGGATCGCAGCGCACCGCCGTCGCGGCCCGCCGCGGGCGCGCCGGCGGCACCCGCGCCCAGTGCGCCGGCGGCGACGGGTACCGAAGCGGACTGGCGACCCTCGAGCTACACGGTCAAACGCGGCGACACGCTGTACCAGATCGCGCTCGATCATGGGCTCGACTATCGCGAGCTCGCGGCGTTGAACAATCTTGAGAACATCAACCTGATCCGCGTGGGCCAGGTGCTGCAACTGAAAGCGCCGGGCGAAGGTGAATCCACGACGACGTCGACCGGCGTGGTGATCACGCCGCTGAAGCCCGCGCCTGCCGTCACGGAAAACAAGGCGCCGGTGGCCGCGGCAGCGGCACCCGCGGTCGCGCGCAACAGTGACAACTTCAAGTCCTCCCCCAAGGCGGTGAAGGAGCCCTATTCCGAGCAGGCCGTGCGCGACGTGGCGAAGGGCCCGCTGGCGCCGGAGGTCGTGGCCGTTGCGCCGCCGCCGGCAACGCCGGGCACGGCGTCGAAACCGGACGCACCGCGCAATGTCGCGACCGACGCGGACGACGAAAACAAGGTTGACTGGGTGTGGCCGGCCAAGGGCAAGATCGTCGGCAACTTTTCGGAAACAGCCAATCTCAAGGGCATCGACATCGCGGGCACCGCCGGCACGCCGGTGCTGGCCAGCGCCGCGGGCACGGTCGTTTATGCGGGCACCGGCCTGCGCGGGTATGGCAAGCTCATCATCATCAAGCACAACAAGACCTATCTCTCCGCTTACGCCCACAATCGCGAAATCCTCGTGAAGGAGGGCCAGACGGTCACGCGCGGGCAGAAGATCGCGGAGATGGGCAACACCGACACCACCGAAGTGAAGCTGCACTTCGAGATCAGGCGGCTCGGCAAGCCGATGGATCCCACCCGCTTTCTGCCGCCGGCCTGACGCTTCTCCCGCCGCCACGCACCACGCCCGCATGGTTGCCTTCAAGCGCGCGCCAACGGACGAACATCCGCCACCGGACGCGGCGCTGCCGCAGCCGGATCGCTGGTCGGGGCAGCTGCCCCTCTCCGCACCGCCGGCCGGGTTATCCGGTGACTTCGTCACCGACCTCACGCAGCTCTACCTCAACGACGTCGGCCAGCACGCGCTGCTGACACCGGCGGAGGAGCTGGCGCGCGCGCGCGCCGCGCGGGCGGGCGACTTTGCGTCGCGCCAGGTAATGATCGAGTGCAATCTGCGCCTGGTCGTCAGCATCGCCCGGCATTACCTCCACCGCGGGCTGGCGCTGCCGGACCTGATCGAGGAGGGCAATCTCGGTCTGATCCACGCGCTCGAAAAATTCGATCCCGAACGCGGCTTCCGTTTCTCGACCTACGCCACGTGGTGGATCCGCCAGTCGATCGAGCGCGCGATCATGAACCAGGCGCGGACCATCCGCCTGCCGGCGCACGTGGTGAAGGAGTTGAATGT
>JBKJSU010000487.1:0-3185 GCA_046594415.1 Casimicrobiaceae bacterium
ACCGTCAGCGTGTGGATCTCGCCGGGGGGCTCGTACACGAAACTGCCCTCCTCCGCGGTCCAGTCGTGCTCGGGGTACTTCCAGCGGCCCTTGATCACGTAGCCGACCACGACCATCGGATGCCGGTGCCGCGACAGCACGCCGCTCTTGCGCACGCGCAGCAGGTTGCACCAACCGCCCGACACCGTGTTGAGCAGCAGCGGCCGGAACCACACATCCGGCGCCTGCGGCACCCATACGCACTCGTCGGTGGGTATGGCCCCGACGGCAATCTCCGGAACGATGCCCCGGGTCGGCATGATCTGCGGTGCGTTCATTGCGTGAATTCCTTCAAGGCATGGGCCAGCGCGGTGATTTCCACCGTAGGATCGACGGCCTTGGGAAAACTGCGGTGCGCCCGCCGATACCAGTAACGCGCATTGCCGAGATCGCCCTCGACGATGTGCACGATGCCGTGCGCCCAGCAACCCAGCGCAGTCTCATCGGCCTGCACAATGGCGTGCGCCTTTTCCCAATCGCCTTTTCTGAGATACCGCACCGCGGTGCCGAGCGCCATGGCCGCCTCCTACGTGATCATGTAGCCGCCGTCGACAGGCATCACGATACCCGTGATGAACCGCGCTGCGGGTGAACAAAGAAACACCGCCGCGCCGGCGATGTCGTCAGGTTGCGCCCAGCGGCCGAGCGGTGTGCGGGCAAGGATCGCCGCACTGCGCTGCGCGTCGTTCTGCAGCGCCTGCGTCAGCGGCGTGGCAACCCATCCCGGCGCAATGGCATTGACCCGGATGTGCTCGGGCGCATAGGCGATGGCCAGCGACTTCGTGAGCTGCGCCACGCCGCCTTTGCTCGAGGCGTAGGCGGGAACCAGGCCGCCGCCGAAGAACGACAGCACGGAGGCCGTGTTGACGATCGCGCCGCGCGACTGCCGCAATTTCTCCCGCGCCAGCGT
Organism: Casimicrobiaceae bacterium; assembly: GCA_046594415.1. Classification (GTDB taxonomy): domain Bacteria; phylum Pseudomonadota; class Gammaproteobacteria; order Burkholderiales; family Casimicrobiaceae; genus VBCG01. Next base: position 950 of record JBKJSU010000487.1, read on the forward strand.
GCAGGTGCGCATCGTGCCGGTGAGGTTGATCGCCAGCACCTCCTCGAATGTGGCCACGTTGTGCTCGATGCCGCGCTTGATGATGCCCGCGCAGTTGACGAGCACATCGAGACGCGGCAGGTCATCGATCAGGCGGGCCACGGCGGCCTCGTCCCGCACATCGACGGCAATCGCGTCGCGCCCGCGAAAGTCGCCGGCAGCGCGCGCCGTGGCGCATTCGACCGCCGTCGCGCCAGTGACGGTGACGACGGCGCCCAGGTCGGCGAAGGCTGCTGCGATGCCCGCACCGATGCCGGTCGTGCCGCCCACGACGAGCACGACCTTCCCGGTATAGAGGTCGGGGAGAAACGTTGTTGCACTCATGGTGGTCGGCCTTCGGGCGAGAGGATCATGTCGCGGCGAGCGCGACGGCAAGCATGCGGTCGACGTCGTGCGGACGCGGCAGCGGCGCCACGGCACCGAATCCGGTCGTGGCCAGCGCCGCCGCTGCATTGGCGTAGCGCGCGGCGGTGAAGGGATCGTCCCCGGCCAGCAACCGCGCAGCGAATGCGCCATCGAAGCAATCGCCCGCGCCCGTGGCATCGACCGGCGTGACGCGGTGGGCGGCGATCGTTTCGATGCGCGTGCCATCGGAGACCACGCACCCGGCCGCGCCGCGCTTCAGCACCACGCCGCGCGCGCCGGCCCGATGGCAGGCAGCGACCACCGCTTCGGGCGCCGCGCCGGGAAAGAGAAGTGTCGCGTCGTCCTGGCTTGGCAGGCACCAGTCGCACAGGCCGAGCGTGGCCATGATCACCGCACGCGCCCGCGGCAGCGCCCAGAGCTTCAAGCGCAGGTTCGGGTCGTAGGTGACGAGCGCGCCATTGCCGCGCGCCAGGTCGATCGCGGCGAACACGGCGTCGCACGCGCCGGCTGAAATGGCCTGGCTGATGCCGGAGGCGTGCACGAGGCGCGCGCCGCGCAGTACCGCGTCCGGCAGGTTGGACGGATGCATCCGGCTGGCGGCGGAACCCGTGCGCAGATACGAAAACGCATGGCCGGTGGCGCCATGCGTGACGAAGTAGACGCCCGTCGCGGCATCGGCATCGATGGCCACGCCGGAGGCATCCACGCGTTCGCGCGCCCACAGGTCGAGCAGCAGCCGCCCGAAGGCATCATCACCCAGGCGGGTGACATAGCCCACGCGCGCGCCCAGCCGCGCGGCGGCGATGGCCATGTTCGACGTATCGCCGCCGAAGCCCTGCAGGTAGGTGGCGGCGTCCGTCGCGCGCGCCTGGTTGAACTCGATCATCGGTTCGCCGATGGCGACGATGTCCGCAACGCTGGCCGGCGCCGAAGTCACGGCGTCATGTCCGCGTGAAGAAATAGCGCTTGCTGGAGTCGACGTCGCCCAGCATCACGCCCGGGCCTTCACGGCCCAGCCACCAACGGCTGCCGTTGTTCCAGTGCACGAATCCTTCGCGGAAGTAACCCTCGCTGGCCACGCGGCCGATCTCGTCGCGCAGCACGACGCTGCCGCGCGGGCCGATCACGAGCTGCACGGTCTCGCCAACGTCGGCGTCCCACGCGTGATACGAGCCGACGGCCCAGGACGGCGGCGGCAACGCGCCGGGCGGAGGCGGCGGCAGCACCGGCGGCGGAACGAACTGCGGCGGGGTCGGTGCGGCCGGCTGCTGATTTTGCGAACCTGCGATGGCGGCACCCAGCGCCAGCGCGCCGATGATGCCCGCGGCGACGGCCACGTCGTTGCTGGAGCGATTGCCGTTGCCGCGACCGAATTCAAACTCGGCGCGACACCCGCCGTCGACCCAGATCTGGCGATCGTCGAAGCCCCAGGTGCGGCCCTGGCGGCACAGGTTACCGCTTGAAATTTCCCGCGCCAGCGACACGCGCCCCTCGGTGTCCACGCCGCAGCTCGCGTAGCGATAGCCATTGGACGAACACGTGATGCGGCCGGTGGCGGCGAAGGCAGGCGGTATGGCCATCGTGATTGCAACCACGGCGGCAAGAGCGGAACGAACCATGGCTTGGAACTCCGGCAACATCAGGGTGAACGATTCAGTGCAGGCAAACGGGAATCAGCGCTTGGGCAGTGCGCGGATCCCGACCGCAAATGCCGCGGCCACCTGCGCCACCACCACCGGATCAGCGCCCGGCTTGTACAGGTTGGACCCGGTGCCGAAACCCGATGCGCCCGCCGCCCAGTAGTCGCCGAGATTATCGGGCCGCATGCCAC
>JBKJSU010000077.1:0-3520 GCA_046594415.1 Casimicrobiaceae bacterium
GAGGCCGTCGATGCTGAGGCCGTCGAGCGTGACAAAGAGACCAAAGCTGGTGACGCCGCTGATCGTGCCGGCGAACGATTCGCCGATCTTGTCCTGCATGTAGTGACACTTGAGCCAATTGGTGACATCGCGCGCCGCCTCATCGGCGCGGCGCTCCGTCATCGACGTATGCACACCCAGTTGCGGCCAGGTCATCCCCGACGGCTTGTACGTCGACTTGGCCAGCACCGCCTTGATCGCGCGATGCACGAGCAGATCCGGATAGCGGCGGATCGGCGACGTGAAGTGGGCGTAGGCGTCGTAGGCCAGCCCGAAGTGACCTTCGTTGTCCGGGCGGTACTGCGCCTGCGCGAGCGAGCGCAGCAGCACCTGTTGCAGCAGATCGAAGTCGATGCGCCCGCGGATCTGGTTGAGGAGCTTCGCGTAGTCCGCCGCAGTGGGCAATTCGCCGCCCGCGAGCTGCAGCGCCGACGTAGCAAGGAACTCGCGCAGCGCCGTCAGCCGGTCCGGCGGCGGCCGGTCGTGCACGCGGTAGAGCGCCGCATGCTTGTTCTTGGTGAGATAGTCCGCCGTGCAGACGTTGGCGGCCAGCATGCATTCCTCGATCAGCTTGTGCGCTTCGTTGCGGGGCGCCGGAACGATCTGCGTGATCTTGCCGTGTTCGTCGAATTCGATGGCCAGCTCGACGGTGTCGAAGTCGATCGCGCCACGCAGGGCCCGCGCCGCGGCAAAGGCTTCATAAACCCCGCGCAACGATTGCAACTGCGGCAGCAGCACCTTTGTCTTGGGCGCGGCACCGGCCGGGTCGGAGAGGGCCGCCCATACCTGCGTATAGGTGAGGCGGGCCTTCGAATGCATCACGGCCGGATAGAATTTGTAGGCCTTGATGGCGCCTTGCGCCGTCACTTCCATTTCGCAGGCCATGCACAGGCGGTCGACGTCGGGCTTCAGCGAACACAGCTCATTCGACAATTCCTCAGGCAGCATCGGGATGACCCGGCGCGGAAAATACACGGACGTGCCGCGCTCGCGGGCATCGATGTCGATGGCATCGCCGTCGCGCACGTAGTGCGAAACGTCGGCGATCGCCACGATCAGACGAAAGTTCTTGCCCTTGCGCTCGCACCACACCGCGTCGTCGAAGTCCTTGGCGGTTTCGCCGTCGATGGTGACGAGAGGAAATGCGGTGAGGTCGACGCGGTCCTTGCGGTCCGCGGGACGCACCTCCGTGGGCAGGCGCTTGGCCTGGCGCAATGCCTCCTTCGAGAATTCGAACGGCAGCTGATGCTTGCGCAAAGCGATTTCGATTTCGATGCCCGAATCCGTCGCGCTGCCCAGGATTTCGGTCACGCGGGCCATCGCTTCGCGATTGGCGGACGGCTGCTCGACGATCTGCGCCACGACCACCTGGCCCGGCTTCGCGCCGCCGGTGTCGGCAGGGGGCACCAGGAAGTCCTGGCTGATACGACGGTTTTCCGCGACGATGAAAAAGATGCCGCGTTCCTCGAAGAGGCGCCCGACGATCTCGCGGTTGCCGCGGTCCAGTATCTCGACGATCTCGCCTTCGGGCCGCCCGCGCCGGTCGGTGCCGCTGCGCCGCACGACCACGCGGTCGCCATGCAGCACCTTGTGCATTTCGCGCGGGCTCAGGAAATGGTCGTCGCCACCGTCCTCCGGCACCAGGAAGCCGAAGCCGTCGGGATGGCCCTGGACCTTGCCGATCACGAGATCGAGCTTGGCGATGACACACAACTCGCCCTTGCGGTTGGTCAGGAGCTGCCCGTCGCGCTCCATGGCGGCCAGACGGCCATGAAACGCTTCGCGGGCAACGTCACCGACGGCGAGCTGGGCCTCGAGATCGCCTGGCGGTGTAGGCGTGCCCGCCGCTTTCAGGGCAGCGAGGATCGCTTCGCGGGAGGGCAGCAGGTCCGGGTCGATATCGCCGGCGCGAGCGCGACGTGGGGCACTGGACGGGGCACGGGGCGGCGGACTTGGGGCTGGCGCGACCGGTTCGCGGCGCGCGCGCGGCGCGGTGGCGGTCTTGCCGCGGGGGGCAGGTTTGATGGATTTGGCCGATGAACGGGGAAGCGGAGTTCGTTTTGACAAGATGGCGTTCTAAAAGTAAAATTGTGGGTTGCAGTTGCTTGCGATGGCAAGTTGCATGCAGTTGCCCAGGTGGCGGAATTGGTAGACGCACATGGTTCAGGTCCATGCGCCGCAAGGTGTGGGGGTTCGAGTCCCTTCCTGGGCACCAATGTAACACCTGAAGCGCGCTTGCCGCGCCTCGAAGAAAGACCCGCGCAAGCGGGTTTTTTTTCCACTTTGCGGGCGTGCGTCTTTCAATCGCTGTAGGCGAAGTTGCAGCCTCGCCTACACGGAAGGAACAGGGAAGCGGAGCTGAAGCGTCTCGTGGAGGGCCGGGGTCGGCAAGCGACCGCGCTCAATCCTTGAAGGTTACCTGCACGGGCCGCCCGTTGACGCGCAGTTCGCCCGTGGCGATGTCGACCTCGAACAGGGGCTGGTCGCCGTTGAAAAGGCCCCAGCGGCCCGTCTCCGGATCGAACTTGGTGGCGACCGTGGCCGACTCCTCGTAGGCGATCTTGTTGCCGGCGCGCATGGCGAAGCAGGCAAAGCGGCAATGGGCCCAGACCATCATGCCGAAGTTGACGTCGGCTTCCGCGTCTTGCAACCCCACGGGTGCTATGAACACACCGTAATCGACGGTGGCCTTGGGCCCGGTGTTGAACGCGCGTCCGAGGATGATGCCAAGCCCGATGCGATCGCCGTCCATCGATCCCGGCGCGGGGCTGGGGCCCGAGGTGAACGCGTCGATTTCCAGGCCGAAGAAGCCACCACGCCCGGTGGCGTCCTGCACTTCGTGCACCGCGCCCCATGTGGTTCCGCGACCTGTCTTCAGTGCCTGACTGTAGGAGGCCACGTTGGCGCCGAAATCGGATGGGTTGTTGAGGATGGTGAGATTGGCCCACTCGAAGGTCTTCGACGTCGGCTGGGTCGTCACGTGGGTATACAGCCCGGGCACGACGTTGGGCAGCCCGCCCGCAGGTGCGGCGCGAGTAACGGTGAGGCTTGCAGCAAGCGGATAGAGATCGGTGGGGTGCGGCGTGACACCGGCGAAGAAGCCTGTCTGCGCCGTGGCACCGCCGGCGAGAAGCAGACCTAGCAAAGGAACGAGAACCCGTTTCATCGTGCTCCCTGAGGAAATTGGACGCCGCCGTGCCCCGGCGCGCGCGGAAGATCGCAAGGTATCGCGAACCTTCGTGCCGACTCAAGTTCGGGAATGGTTTCTCCCGCGAAAATCCTTGCTATGCTGTGCGGGGACTCACCCCAATGCGCGACGCGTGGCGCATGTCGGCTCCCTGACGTGTGCCCGCGAATCGCGAACGATTTGACCCGACAGGAGACAGTGCAATGAGCGACGAAAAGGGACTGTTGAACAAGATCGGCTCGGCCTTCGAGGCAGCCAAGGACAAGGCGCAGGAAATGGGTGCGTCGATCGCCA
>JBKJSU010000143.1:0-4593 GCA_046594415.1 Casimicrobiaceae bacterium
GCACACCGAGAATGCCATCGCGAAATAGATGTAGCCCTTGGGCACCGTCTTGTCGAAGCCCTCGCCCACCAACGCCACGCCGATGACGAACAGGAACGTGAGCGCCAGCATCTTCACTGTCGGGTGCGCCGATACGAAGCGGCCGATCGGCCCGGCGAACATCATCATCAGCGCCACCGATGCGATGACGGCTGACACCATGATCGGAACCTCGTTCACCATGCCCACCGCGGTGATGATGGAATCGAGCGAGAACACCATGTCGATGATGATGATCTGCACGATCACCGCGCTGAACGTGGCCTTGACCGCGCTGGACGCTTCGCCCTCGGCGCCTTCCATCAGCTGATGGATCTCCATCGTGCTCTTCCACAACAGGAAGAGCCCGCCCAGGATCAGGATCACGTCGCGCCCGGAAATCTCCTGGCTCAGCACGGTGAAGAGCGGCGCGGTCAGCCCCACCAGCCACGACAGCACCAGCAGAAGGCCGATGCGCATGAACATCGCGAAAAAGAGTCCCACCCGGCGCGCGACCTCGCGCCGCTCCGGCGGCAGCTTGTCGACCAGGATCGAGATGAAGATGATGTTGTCGATGCCCAGCACCAGCTCCAGCGCGGTCAGGGTCGCAAAGGCAATCCATGCGGCGGGGCTGGTGAGCAGTTCGAGCATCGGCGGTGTCCTTCGGGTGGGGTCGGAATTCTAAGCCGGGTCGGCGCGTCGCGCACCTTGACAGCGCGGTGCCACTAGCCGCGCCAGAAGAACACGACGTAGAGAATAAACAGCAGGATCAGCCACTTGGCAGCGTAATAGACGTACTTGTTATAGCGCTTCAGCGCCTTGCCCGGATAGCGGAAGTAGTAGGCCCAGCCAAACGCGCGATTCAGGAGGCCGACTTTGTCGCCGGCGGTGTTCTCGGTTTGGCTGGCGCGGACCAGCGTGCTCTTGATCCAGTGATTGAGGCGCGCGACCACGCGATTGGTCAGCGGCCTTTCCACGTCGCAGAACAGGATCAGGCGGTCGCGATCGGTGTGATTCTCGGCCCAGTGGATGTACGTTTCGTCGAACATCACCGCTTCGCCGTCGCGCCAGTGATACGGCTGCCCGTCCACGAGGATGCGGCAGCGCTCGTCGTTGGGCGTGACGAGGCCGAGGTGATAGCGCAGCGATCCGGCAAAGGGGTCGCGATGGCGCCCGAGGTCGCCGCCGGCCGGCAGCATCGCGAACATGGCGCCGTTGATGCTGGGAATGGCCTCCACCATCGCCACCGTGCGCGGACACAGCGCACGCGCGGAGTCGAGCGGCGCGTCGTACCACTTGAGGTAGAAGCGCTTCCAGCCCCGCCGGAAGAACGAATTGAACCCGAGGTCGTTGTACGTGGATGCGGCGCGGATGTGGCCCTCATCGAAGAGCTTCAGCGCTTCCTCGCGGATCAACTGCCAGTTGTCGCGCAGCGGCGCCAGTTCCGGAAACCGCTCGAGCTCGATGAAGGGCCGGTTGGGCACCGCTGAAAACGCATACATGATCGCGTTGTAGGGCGCGATCACGGTCGAGTGGTCGGTGAGTTGCCGATGGAACTGGTGGCGCTCCTTGCCGCGGTAGTGCACGAAGAGCGCCCACGCGAGATACCCGTAGACGAACGTCGCCTTCCACGAAAACATTGCAGCGACGACCTCGGCCGATGTGGGCCAACTCATGTCCGCGCCTCCTGCAGTTTCCGCCGGCGCGCCTGCACGGTGACGTTCTTCCAGCGGCGATGCACCCAATACCATTGCTCGGGGCGGCGCAGCACCAGGCGCTCGATCGCCAGGTTGTAAGCGCGGGTGGTGAGGCGGATGGCGTCGTTGGTGCTGGTATGGTCGACGGCGGGAATGGGGTCCTCGAAGCGCAGCACGTGATGGCCATCGGCGGTGCGCCAGCTCGTGGCCGGCACCACCGGCGCGCCGGTGGCGAGCGCGATGATGGCGAGACTCTTGAAGGTCCAGGCCGGGGCGCCGAAGAAATCGACGGCGATGCCGTCGGGCGGATTGGCGTGCTGGTCGAACGCGAAGACGATAGCATCCCCGTGCGCGAGCCGGTCGAGCATCAGGTCGAGCGACCCGCGCTTGGGCAGCACGCCGAAGCCCGCCTTCTGGAAGCGGCGCGTGATCAGGCGATCAAACCATTCGGGTTTCAATGCGCGCCGCACGAAATGAAAGCGGCCGCGCATCTGCGGAAAGCCGCCGATGCCGGCAACCGTGGCCACCTCCCAGTTGCCGAAGTGCCCGGTCAGCAGCAGGACGCCCTTCCCCCCTTCATACGCGGCAACGAACGCATCCAGGTTCTCAATCCGCACCAGCGCCTGCTGCTGCGCCTGCGACAGCCAGCGATAGCGCAGGAACTCGCCGAACAGCGTCCACAGGTGGCCGTAGTGCGCCTGCGCCAGCGCCACGATGCCGGCCTCGTCGAGCGTGTCGGCGTAGACCCGTCGAAGATTGGCGAGGATCACGCGGCGCCGCAGCGGCAGCAGGTGGTACAGCACCTTGCCGGCGAAGGGGACGGCCACCGGCGCCGGTTGCGTCACCGCCACCGCCGAGGCACTGGTCCGGTCATGCGTCAGCGACAGGCTGATCGCGCCCAGGCGATGCCGTCCTGCGAGCATCTCGGCGCGCGGGCCGAGGATCACCTGCGGTGCGCCATACGCGTCACGCGCCACGGAAAAATCGTGCGGCTCAATCTGTGCCAGCGCGGCTTCACGCGGAAAGAGCTTGACGCACGCTTCCTTGGCCGCAAAGCGAGCCGCCAGGCTCGCGGCGCGGCCCTCGCCGGCGCCGGCGTCATCCAGTTCCTGCGTCGTGAAGAAGCGCAGGAGATCGGCGGGCGCGTTCTCGCGCAGCAGGCGCTCGATGCGTTCGATCGCGACCGAATCGATGCCGCATCGCTGCGGTGGCACGACCGGCATCGACATGGTCATGCGGCGCGGACCAGCACCGCGGCATTGGTTCCGGCAAAGCCCCGGCACAGCACGAGCGCGACGTTGCTGCGCGGTGCGCTCGCCGCTGCCGACACGGCCACGCCCGCGCAGGCGTCGTCGAGTGTGTCCAGCGTCGGGATGCCGGGCACCACGTTGGCCTTGAGCGCCGCCAGTGCGAGGACCGTATCGAGGATGCCGGCCGCGGCGATCAGGTGGCCGAATGCCCACTTGAAGCCGGTGACCGGCGGCATCGCCGCGCCGAACACCGTGCGCAGCGCGGCAGCCTCCGAGGCGTCCGATTGCCGCGTGCCGTTGCCGTGGGCCACGATCATGCCGACGTCCGCCGGCCGCAATCCCGCGTCGCCCAGCGCCATCGCGATGGCGCGCGCGAGGCCGTCGCCGTCGGCGCGAATGGCCAGCAGGCCCTGCCCTTCGCCGACATACCCGCCGCCCAGCACCTCGCCCAGCACCGGCGCGCCGCGTGCAGCGGCGGACTCCGCGGTCTCGAGCATCAGCGCGCCCGCCCCTTCGCCGAAGAGGCTGCCGTCGCGCGCGGCATCGAACGGCCGCAGCGCTGCGCTTGCGAGGAGCCCGACGCGATGGTAATAAAGCACCATCTGCGGCTCGATCGGCGTTTCATGCCCCACGGCCACGACGCGATCGGCCTCGCCCGCGCGCAGCGCTTCCATCGCCTCGATGACGGCGAGCGTGCCGCCGACGCTGTGATTGGTGATGCACGCATTGGTGCCTTTGAGGCTGTACTGGATACCGACATGCCCGAGCACGTTGTTGGGCAGCGTGCGCAGCAGCCACATCGGATTGACGTTGTCGGAGAGATCGCGGCCGAAGGCCTGCATGTCGCCGCGGGCAGCGGTCATCAGCGGAAAGAAGTCGTACTGGTTCTGGAAGTTACCGCCGCCGGAGCCGACGATGGCGCCTGTGCGATCGTTGTACGGCGCCATCGCCGCAGGATCCAGCGCGTCACGCCACGCCACGAAGCCCGAAGTCTCGATGGCCTGGCCGGCGGCGTACAGGCCGACGAGATCGGTGCGCCGGATCAGCTTGTGCAGCTTGCGATCGGGCACCAGCGCACGCGGATTGAGATCCGCAATTTCACCGGCAAGATGGGTCGGCCACTGCGCGGTATCCCACTGCTTGATCGGTGCTATCGCCGTCTGCCCGGCCAGCACGAAATCGAGAATGGCCTGCGGGTCCATGCCCGCCGCACATACGGCCCCGGTGCCGGTGATCACCACCTTCGGCATCGTCATGGCTTCGTTCCGTCGAAACCGTGGCCGTCCACTTCATCCGGGTGCCGCATCACGATGCAACTGTTCGAGCCGCCGAAGCCGAAGGAGTTGGACATCGTCATCCGCACCTTCTGCCGCTGCGGCGCGTCGAGCACCAGATTCAGGTCGCAATCGGGATCGCGCACACGATAATTGGCGTTGATCGGCATTTCGCCGCGCGCGATGGCCAGCGCGCACACCACGCCCTCGACGGCACCCGCCGCCGCAATCAGGTGACCCATCGTGCTCTTGGTGGAGCTCACATGCACCCGCGCGGCGTCGGCGCCGAACACGGCGCGTATCGCCGCGCTTTCGCTGCGGTCGTTCATGCCGGTCGACGTGCCGTGGGCGTTG
>JBKJSU010000180.1:0-2705 GCA_046594415.1 Casimicrobiaceae bacterium
CATCCAGAAGCCCTGCGCTTCGGCTCGCTCGAATACGAACAGCATGCCGTGATCGGGCTTCAGGCTGAAGCGATGCATGAGGCCGACCGCGCGTTGCTCCGGGTTGCTGGCAACCTCGGCCATGGCCTTGTGCTTGCCGATGGTCAGCGTTGCAAGCGGCAGCGATTGCGGGACATCGATGGCCGCCACCCGCATCGGGGCGGCCAGCATGACAGCGAACAGAAGCGAGGCAATGACGGCAACGGCGCGATTCATGGAGTCCAACCTTTCAACAAGACACGGGCGCGGCGCTGGTACACCAGCCACAGGACGAAGCTTGCCACGGTGAAGGTGGCCATGCCCAGCGCCAGCGTGGTCAGCGATTGCGCGAGCAGCGGCGCGACCGTGGCGGCGATGAAGCCTCCCGTCGCAAACTGCACGAAGCCCTGCAACGACGCCGCCATCCCGCGCATGGTCGGAAAGAGATCGAGCAGCATCAACGTGATGCTGGGCGTGATCAGTCCGGTGCCGGTGCACAGGATGAAGATGGGCGGCACGTTCCAGCGCACGTCGGCGGGGAGGGCGACGCAGATCGCGAGATTGAGCACCACGCCTGCCGCCATGATTGCGAAACCGAGACGTACGGTGGATTGCGGCGAGCGCTTGCCCGCCATGCGGCCGGACATCGTGGCGCCCAGCATGATCCCGCCGATCATCGGCACGAACAGCCACGCGAAACCCATCGTGGACACGCCCAGCAGCCTGACCAGGAACGCCGGCGCGGCGGCGATATAGAGGAAGAAGGCGCAGAAGTTGAGCGCGGTGATCATGGCGAGCAGCAGGAAGTCGGTGCGCAGCAACACGTTCCGGTAGTTGTGCCACAGCACGCGCGGATGCAATACATGGCGGTGCGATGACGGTAACGTTTCCGGCAGGCGCACCCCGCAATACGCCAGCACGATGCCGGCCCAGATCAGCATGAACCAGAAGATCGCGCGCCAACCCAGGAGGTTGAGCAGCACGCCGCCGATGATCGGGGCCACCGCTGGCGCGATGCCGAACAGCAGCGTGACGCGCGACATCAGGCGTTGCGCCTCGGTGCCGTGATAAAGGTCGCGGATGATCGCGCGGCCTACCACCATCCCGGTGCCAGCCGACACGCCCTGCAACGCGCGAAACAGCCACAGCGATTCGATATTGCCGGCGATGGCGCAGCCGAGCGTGGCCAGCCCGAAGATCGCGAGCCCGCCGATCACGACCGGGCGCCGGCCCCACGCATCGGTGAGCGCGCCGTGCCACAGCAGCATGAACGCGAACGCAAACATGTAGATCGACAACGTCTGCTGTACGGCGATCACGCCCACGCCGAGGTCGGCCCCGATCGCCGGAAACGCCGGCAGGTACATGTCGACGGCGAACGGACCCATCATCGACAGCGACGCGAGCAGCGCCGCGAAACCCCACGTGGGCCGGCGGACGAGCGAACCCGCGACCGGCCCCGTCGTCTTCAGCATCAGGCGGTGCGGGCCGCGAGTGCGGCTGCGATAGCGGCGCGGCTGTACTGGGGTGCGAACAGCGTGATGAAGGCGTACACATACCCGCGGAGGAACACGCCGTGGCGAAGGCCGAGCCGCGTGACCGACGGCGCGAACAGGTGGCTGGCATCGAGCTTGTCGAAACCGGTGTCGCGCGCGGGGTCGTAGGCCATCTGCGCCACAATGCCGATGCCCATGCCAAGTTCGACATACGTCTTGATCACGTCGGCATCGAGCGCGGAGAGCACGACGTTGGGCTCGAGATCCTGCGCGGCAAATGCGGCATTCATCGCCGTGCGGCCGGTGAAGCTGCCGTCGTAGGTCACGAGCGGAAATTTGGCGAGCGCTTCCAGGGTCAGCGGCTTCATCTTCGCCAGCGGGTGGTGCTTCGGCACCAGCACCACGCGATTCCACTCGTAGCACGGCAACGTGACCAGCTGCGGATAGTCGGCCAGCGCCTCGGTGGCGATGCCTACGTCCACCTCGCCGCGCGACGTCTGCTCGGCGACCTGCAGCGGATTGCCCTGGTGCAGGACCACGCGCACCTTGGGAAAGCGATTGGCGAATTCGCGCAGCACCTTGGGCAGTACGTAGCGCGCCTGCGTATGCGTGGTGGCGATCGACAGCGTGCCCGTGTCCTCGCCGCGGAATTCCTCCGCGACGCGCTTCAGGTTGGTTACCTCGCGCATCGCGCGGCGGGCGGTGGCCACGACGATTTCGCCGGCCGGCGTCAGCGCGGCCAGGCGCTTGCCCTGCCGCACGAACACCGTGAGGCCGAGTTCGTCCTCGAGCTGCCTGATCTGCTTGCTGATGCCGGGCTGCGACGTGAACAATGCGTCAGCGGCGGTCGACACGTTCATGCCGTGGTCCACCACGGCACAGAGATAGCGCAACTGTTGCAGGTTCACGTCAGTTATAACCCGAATGGGTAGTGGAAGCTGTATTATATAGCCGGAAAAGCACACTTAGCCCACCATGGCCCAATACTTCTCGGTTCACCCGACCCATCCCCAGCCCCGGCTCATCAAGCAGGCCGCCGCCATTCTGCGCAATGGCGGGGTGATCGCCTATCCGACGCACGCGAGCCACCGCCGAGCCGTCGCCGGGCAGGCAACCCAGCGCGTAGCTCGAGTCCGTCGGATAGGCGATCACCCCGCCATTGCGCAGAATGGCGGCGGCCTGCTTGATGAG
>JBKJSU010000091.1:0-7263 GCA_046594415.1 Casimicrobiaceae bacterium
GATGAAGGAACTCGTCGAGACCGCCCGCAAGGTGATCAATGCTGACCTGTCGACCGACGATGTAGCACAAGCGGCACTGGCCAACATCATTCGCGTCGGCACGTCTGCCGGCGGCGCCCGCGCGAAGGCGGTCGTGGCCTGGAATCCAGGCACCGAAGAGATTCGCAGCGGTCAGTTCGATGTCGACCCTGGCTTCGAGCATTGGCTGATCAAGTTCGACGGCGTGGGCAAGGATCTTGAGCTGGGGTCGTCACAGAGCTACGGCCGGATCGAATACGCCTACCACTTGATGGCCCTGGCCGCCGGCCTCGAGATGTCCCCGGGCTACCCACGCGTACGAGTCACTTTTCATCACCGCTGGCCGGTTGCAGTTGGACGACCGCGACAACCAGCAACTGTTCCTGCGAATGGCACTAAACGTGGTGGCGCGCAATTGCGACGATCACACAAAAAACTTTGCCTTCATGCTCCAGGAGGACAAACCGTGGCAACTGGCGCCGGCGTATGACATCACCTATGCCCACAACCCAAAGGGCGAATGGACCTACCAGCACCTGATGAGTATCAACGGCAAATTCGATCGGGCGCTGCGCGAGGATCTACTGGCGGTGGCTAACCGATTCAGTGTGCCAGCTGCTCCTTCTTTGATCGACCAGGTGAACCGCGCGGTGGGGCGTTGGCGTGAATTCGCCGACCTGGCTGGGCTCCGCGGCGATGACGTAGCGAGAATCGCTGAGAACCACCGCTTTTTGTAGATGACACTGTCTGCGTATTCCGGTTGACCCGACAATCATCGGCGGCAGTGGTGCTGACCTGCTGCTACCGGCCAGGAACGGTCGGTCGAGCCAGCCAATTTGCTCCCCGATAGCGGACATTCGCTAGGGGAATGGCACGCCAAAAGGATCGCTACGAAAGTGCCGACGCTTGTCGCACTTGATGGTTGAATTTACCCATCACGCCACTTGAATCTGGCAACGCACGCGTTTGCGGTTTGTTCGGTTGATGTCGCATACCTGATATCCCTGTCGCCCTTCCCTGGCTTGGACATTGGAACGACTCCTGATTGGTTAGGTCAGGGTGTCCACTAAAGCGGAGGAACTATCGCGTCAGCTCGAGTGAATTGTTAAGCGTCACTCAGTACAGGCGATTCTTCGCGTCGCCTTCAATGATTGACTGCATGTCTTCCACGCTTTTGTCTAGCCTGCCGTGGTCAACCATCGTCTGCGCGAGCGTCGGGAGTCCTGCAAGGTCTGGCCAAAAATCAGGTTCCCAGAGTTTTGAGCGGATAACGCACTTCGCACAATGAAAGAAGACTTCGTTGACTCGGACGATAATCGCGAAATCCGGCACCTTCCCGTTCATTTCCATTGGTTCCCGAACCCAAAGGTCCCTGACGATTTGCGCCTGGCCACTTAGTCGCAGAGTCTCTTTTTTTCCAGGGATCAGAAAGAGCAAGCCGACCTGAGGTGTCTGTACGAGATTCTTGAACGTGTCGACGCGCCTATTACCCGGACGGTCGGGTATGGCTAGAGTGCGTTGATCAAGCACACGAACGAATCCCGGCGGGTCTCCCTTCGGGGAAATGTCCATCCGACCTTCGGAATCGGTTGAGGAAATGAGCACAAACGGGCTTTTTGCTATGAAGGAGCAAGCATGTACATCTAAGTAGTCGATCTGCTTTCGACGGACTAGCTCGCTGGCATCACCAATAATTGCTCGTACCTTTTCCTCCGTGTCAACGATGTCCTCAAAATGTAAGGTCATTTCAGGTTGCCTCCGTCGTTATGGAGCGCTGCGCGGCAAAGTGATAGTACATGTTGCCCGCAGAGTTACAACGGGGCGCGTCTAACGCTTCAGGTCTGAAACATCCGTACGAGCGCAGGCGTGCTGCAAATTGCTTTGTCCCACTCAACCCAACGGTCGCGCAAACGAATTGGCGGCATCTTAGCGCATCGTTCAAGAAGCCGATCGGACCGCCCGATAGCCGTCGTTCGCGACAGGCTGAAATGGGTCGGAAGCGGACGGCGCCAAACCTGCACCTTTCCGGGCCTCGCGACGCTTACGCGTCAGCGCATGGTCAATGGCGTGCGCTTTGGCGGATCCACCAGCAGCTTGTTAATGTCGCCGACGACGCGAGCGAGCGACTCGTCGTTGAAAGTCGTCGGGCAGAGTCATAGAGCAGGGCGCGGGTTAGAACGTGCCTAGTGCCAGTGTTGTTGCAATCATGGCTCGCTCCCTTGTCGGGGGAAGGTGACTACCTAAGAGCAGCAACTTCTGCCTCAAGCCGCGCCCGCAACGCCCGCAGCGACGCCCTGCGTACATGCGCCCGCACCAGCAGCGCCACGGCGATGGCAGTCAGGATCAAACCGTCACCCACCGCCGGGGTCCAGGGGATGCCGCGAATGTAGTAACCGGCGAACATCGCGCCCGCCGTGAACAGCGCGGAAAAGGCCACGGACATTCGCCCCGCGATTATTTCGCGATTGGCCAATATCGCGCTGCGGCGCAACAGCACGCCAATCGCGAACGCCGCCCAGGCGAGTCCGATCACCACCATCACCCCGAGCGGGACTCTAGTACGAGCGGGCAGGTTCGGCTCGGTCATCAGCAAGGAGAGCAGCCCCACGGAGAAGATGAGCGAAACCAACATCAGTACCAGGTGACCGTAGCGCTCGTTGCGCGACAGTTCCTGTTCGGTGATCCGGGACAGAGCCTGCTCGAGCGACTGGGTGGACTTATCCATGATTGTCTCCGTTAAGTTGTTGGCGCAGCGTCTGGCGTGCGCGGAACAGCCGCGACTTGACCGTCCCGACCGGTACGCCGAGTGCATGGGCGGTCTCGGCGAGTGAAAGTTCCTCGAGATAGAACAGCGACAGCGCGTCGCGGTCACCGGCAGGAAGGCTCGCCATGCCGCGCTCGAGCTCCCGTGCGACCAGGTCGCGATCGGGGTCCGGCGTATCGGCAGCGAGCAAGTCCAGGTCCACGCCGTCATCGATCGATCGGGTGTACCGGCTACGCATTTCATCCATCAGCCGTCGATGCGCGATGCCGAACAACCAGGGCCTGAACTTGCCGGGATCCTGCAGCCGACCGATGCCCTGCAATACGCGTAGCCAGATGTCCTGGACCAGCTCGTCCGCTGGGCCGTCACCGGCGACGCGGCCGACATGACGACGCAGGGGCAGGGCCCAGCGGCGGATGAGTTCATCGAAGGCGGCGCGTTCGCCGAGTTGGCAGCGCACGGCCAGTAGGGCATCGAAGCGCGGGTCCACGGCGGGCTGGGTCGGGTTCAAGAGGGGTTCGCCAATGTCCATGCCTTGGTAGTCTGGCAGGGGCGGAAAAGGTTCACGCTCGCCTAGCGCAGCTTGAAGCCCGTTGCCGAGCGAGAGTCTAGGCCGGTTTCGGCTGCCTCCGCAGTCAAAGCACTGATATGCGGGGCGCGGGGTTACCATGCTGGCCTCTCCATGACCAACAAAGAAAGCCGCCCATATGTCCTCCACCGCTAGTCCTGCCTTCCCTGATACGCAGATTGTTCAGGCCAAGAATGGAACCACGACGGACTTTCGGTTTTCCGAAGACGAACTGAAGTTCACACTTAGCGACAAGACCTCCAGCACTACCTTTAAGACGCCTTATACCCAGTTGGATCGGGAGCATGGCTACTTCGTCGAACGCAACACCTGGCTGATGAATGTCGGCTGGTTGTGGTTGGCGCTGGGTATCGGTGTGACAGCGATGAGTTTTTTCGCCACTACCCCCCACACGCTGAAGCCCTCGTATTGGTTGTTCCTGGGTGGGGGTTGTGCAGCTTTCGCCTGGTTTCGTACCGTTCGCTATACCAAGGTCCAGACCGAGTCGGGAGCACTGCTGGTGATCGACGACGCGCAGAAGCCGCGCATCCTGGCCGAACTCGATTCCCGCCGCCTGGAGCAGTTGCGGCGCTGGCACGACTTCGTTGACGCAGATGCGGATCCGCAATCTCAGCGGGCCCGGTTCCAGTGGATCCATCGGGAGGGCGCCCTGGACGACGCCGAATTGGCTGACCGCCTTGATCAGCTTGCGCGCCTTCCCGAGGCCGGGTTCGGCGGACGGCCTCTTGTGACTGTCCCTGAGCCGCCTTCAAGCAACAAGCTGAATTGACGGCGCGGCCAGTTGGGGACCTGCAAATGAAATTGTCTGTACTTCGATGCTTAGGCTTGTCCGTGGTCCGCCCGCGGAAAAATCGAGACGCCCGATGAGTTACGTACGCACCCTGCGCGGCATCGGCTCGGGCAAGGAATATTCTGCCGATGTGCCGATGAATCTCGACCCGGTGGACGGTCGTCCGGTCGAGATGGTTTTTGACCTGCAGCGCCTCGCCCGCGAAAAACCGAACACCGGCTGGTACGATCCGTCGCGACGCGACCTGTGGCGATTCGGTGGACTGATGGCCTTGGACATCACCGATCCCGGCGATGCGCGCCACATCGTTGCGCTGGGCGAAGGTTGCACGCCGCTGCTTGACTACGCGCATCACCCGGCCGCGCAGGCCGCCGGCCTGGTGCTGTCGGTAAAGGAAGAGGGGCGAGCGCATCCGGGCTATGGCGCCAATCCGACCCAGAGTTTCAAGGACCGTGGCATGGCCATGGTCGTCGCGCAGGCGCGCCGGCTCGGTCTGACCAAGTTGGCGGTGCCAACGCAGGGCAATGCGGGTGATTCGCTGGTGCATTACGCACTTGCTGCGGGTTTGTCGGTGGCGGTAGCGATGCCCGGCGACACGCCCACGCCGATCCTGGGCAATGTCGCAGCGGCGGCGTTTCGCGAACCTGATCGTGTGGTGCTCGAACTCATCGGGCCGACCATTCGCGAGGCGGGTGCGTTGCTAAAGGAAAAGTATCTGCCCCAAGGCTATTTCTCCGTCGCCACATTCCAGGAGCCCGGCTGGCGAATCGAGGGCAAGAAGTCGCTTGGCCTGGAACTGGCCGAGCCCCGACCCGGTCAGACGCGTTGGTCGCTGCCAGATGCGGTGATCTATCCGACCGGCGGCGGAACCGGTGTGCTGGGCATGTGGAAGGCCTGGGACGAATTGCAGGCGCTTGGCCTGATCGACTCCCACCGCCCGCGCATGATCTGCGTGCAAAGTGCCGCGATGGCGCCGCTGGTACGGGCGTTCGATGCCGGCCTCGACGATACGGCTGCGCAACCGGGCCCGGGCACGATTGCCTTTGGTTTGAACGTACCGGCGGGAGTGGGGCACTTTCGCGTATTGCAGATTATTCGTGCGAGCGGTGGTGCTGCGGTAGCCGTGGCTGAGCAAGACCTGGCGGCAGAACTGACTCGTGTGTGGCAGCAGACGCATTGGTGGATCAGTCCCGAGGGCGCGGCCTGCCTGGCGGCGTTGCCGCAGTTGCTGGACCGAGCGTTAGTCAAGAAGGGCGAGCGCGTTGTGGTCGTCAACACGGGTTCGGCGGAGAAGTATCTGCCCGCGCTTCGTCACCTGATGTGACGCCCCGAGGGAACTGCATCCAGTCAGAGCTTGCACGCTGCGAACGATTCGAAACCAGCGGCGATGGACTCGCAAGCGGGCGAACTGCTGTTCGCGGATGAATTCAACGCGGGGCAGTTGGACCGAACAAAGTGGAACGTGGAGGGCCAGGAATTCTGGGTGAATGACGAGCAGCAGGTTTACGTCGATACGCCTGAGGCCATCCGCCTGCTGCCTGCCGGCAGCGTGAAAGATGCGGATGGCGGGGTGCTGGTATTGCAGCCCAATTTCAGCAAGCACTACAAGACGCCCAAGGGCCGGACGGCTGATTTCGTGTCGGGACGCATCGATTCTCGCGGCAAGTTCGAATTCACTCATGGCAGCGCCGCGGCACGCATCAACATGCCCGACGCTGTGGGTGTCTGGCCGGCATTCTGGTTGCTCGGCAACGGGAAATGGCCCGTGAGCGGCGAAATCGACATCATGGAATATGTAGGCGAGGCCGACTGGACCGGCGTTGCGCTGCATGGCCCAGGCTATTCCGGTAAAACTCCCTTGGTGGACAAGCAGTTTTTTCCACTCGGGACCGATGTAACCCAGTGGCATGAATACGCCGTTGATTGGACGCCGGAGCAGATTCTTTTCAAGGTGGATGGCAAGCTGACCTACCGCGCAACGCGAGCCATGGTCGAGCATTACGGCAAGTGGAGCTTTGACGACCCCAAGTACGTGATCCTCAATTTCGCACTGGGTGGAGCCTATCCGGCCAAGACGAACGGCATCAAGAAGCCTTACCCGGGGCTGCCGGAGGCCACGGTTGAAAAGATCAAGCGAGGCGAAGTTGCAATGTATGTGGATTGGGTGCGCGTGTACAAAATGGAACCAAAGCGCTAGTTGCTCAGCGTGTACAGATACTCCACGTACGACAGCGCGGCACCATCGAAGCCGTCAATGTTTTTGTTGTCCGATTCGATAACGAAGAACTCATCCGCCGAATGCGCGCCGGTGCCGTAACCGAAGCCGAAATGGCCGGCGGGCAAGTTCAGTGGTGGGTCGGTGAATACGAAGCCCGGACAGGAGCCAGCACTGCGCGGCCACAGCAGGGGCGCGCTGCCATGGGCCTTCAGCACCCGCAGTTGCGCCTGGATCAGGGCTGAGTTGGCGTCGGTCTGCGTGGGGTTGTAGCCGCCGGTCACGTTTACTTCGATGTCGCCGTAACCGCGCTTGGCCAGATGCGCCTTCAGCGCCGCAACGGCGTCGTCGAATTTCATGCCGGGCACCAGGCGCATATCAATCTTGGCGACGGCGCGATGCGGCAGCACGGTCTTGCCGCCTGGGCCGGTGTAGCCGCCGACCAGGCCTTCGATATTAACCGTCGGCTGCGACTCCAACCGCTCTTGCGCTTTCGCATACGGAAGGTCGTCGATCCAGTGATTTACGCCGAGCGATTTCTTCGCCGTCGCCTCACTGGAGTCGGGCGCCGCGGCGGCGATCATTGCCTTCTCGGCGGCGCTTAGTGGCGGCGCGACCGGATAGTTGTCGATGGTGATGGTGTTGCCATCGTCGGAAACCAGCGTTCCCAGCGCCTTCACCAATCGCCAGGCCGGGCTGTCGACCATCGCCTTGAGCGAGGAGTGAATGTCCTTGGTCGGACCGCGGCCCCATTTCTCGCCGCTGGCGACCAGTTCCAGTTCGACGATGCCTTTAGCGCCCAAGCTGACGGTGATGATGCCCTCGAGGTCCTGCATGGCGGTGGGCATGAACACGCCAACCGTCTTGGCCAGCGCGGCCTGCACCTT
>JBKJSU010000603.1:0-5143 GCA_046594415.1 Casimicrobiaceae bacterium
CGATCTTGCCGCGGCGCTGGCGTTTTCGCCGCCGCATCTTTCGTTCTATCACCTCACGCTGGAACCGAACACGCTGTTCCATCGCTATCCGCCGCCGTTGCCCGACGACGATACCGCCGCCGATATCGAAGATGCCGTCGACGCGGCGCTGGCGCGCGCCGGCTATGCGCATTACGAGACCTCCGCGCACGCGAAGCCGCAGCGCCAATGCGCGCACAACGCCAACTACTGGCGCTTCGGCGACTATCTCGGTATCGGCGCCGGCGCGCACTCCAAGATTTCGCTGCCGGACCGGGTCGTGCGTCACCTGCGCCACAAGCAGCCGCGGCACTATCTTGTGCAGGCGGCCGCGGGCACACCGGTGCAGGAAACAGCGGAGGTCGCGCGTGAGGACATAGGCTTCGAGTTCATGCTCAACGCGTTGCGCCTCACCGACGGTGTGCCCGCGGCGCTGTTTGCCGAACGCACCGGCTATTCGCTGGCGCTGATCGGGCAACCGCTGGCCGAAGGCGTGCGGCGCGGTTTGCTCGACCCGGACCCCGCAGTGTTGAAGGCCACGCCGCTGGGCCAACGCTTTCTTAACGACCTGCAGGCGCTCTTTCTCGCCCGCAAATCGCGCGCGGTGCCGGTGGCGCCGCTGGTGCGGATCGAGGCCACCGGGGTGGAACGATGACTGCGCACGAGCCCTGGCGCTGGACGGTGGCCGAGACTGCAGCTGCGATCGCCGCGGGCACGATCGCGCCGTTGGCAGTGGCCGAATCGCAGCTTGCCCGCATCGCGGTAACCGACGCCGCCATCGACGCGTGGGCCACGCTCGATGCGGCGCTGGTGCGCGCCGAGGCCGCGCGTATGCCGCTACCCGGCGCTGCGCTCGGCGGCATCGGGGTGGGCGTCAAGGACATCATCGACACGCACGACCTGCCCACCGAGATGGGTTCGCCGATCTTCGCAGCGCGTCGACCGGCCGCGGATGCGGCGTGCATTGCGCGCCTGCGCGCCGCCGGCGGGTATGTGTTCGGCAAGACCACGACCACGCCGTTCGCGTACATGGATCCGTCCAAGACGCGCAATCCGTGGGATCCGGCGCACACGCCGGGCGGGTCGTCGGCGGGATCCGCGGCGGCGGTCGCGGCCGGCCATGTCGCAGCGGCCATCGGCACGCAGACCAACGGCTCGGTCGTGCGTCCGGCTGCCTATTGCGGCGTGGTCGGCTTCAAGCCCACGCTGCATGCGATTCCCTTTGTCGGCGCGCATCTCTTCAGCCCGACCTTCGACACCATCGGCACCTTCACGCGCAACGTCGCCGACGCCGCGCGGCTGGCCAGCGTGCTGGCGGATCCGGGCCGCATCGCCGCGGTGCCGCCGCCGCTCGCGCGCACGCCGCGCCTCGCCTACATCGGCGACTTTCCGTGGACGCAACTCGATTGCCACGCCGATGCGGTGGTCGAGTCCGCCGTCACGCATCTGCGCACGCGCACCGACGTGATTGCGCGCGACGTACCCGCGCTGTGGCGCGAGGCCAACCGGCTGCATCGAACGATCATGCTGTTCGAGGGGGCCCGCCAACTGTTGCCGTTGCAGCAATGCGAACGTGCGCGCATGTCCGCTGCGCTCAACGCGGCCTTGGATGAAGGTGCATCGATCACCGCGCAGGACTATGCCGTAGCGCTGGCCGCGCGCGCGAGTGCAATCGCATTTTTCACCGACTGGGCCAGCGGCTTCGACGCAATCCTGGCACCCTCCGCACCCGGACCCGCGCCCTGGAGCCTCGCCACCACCGGCGATCCATCGTGCTGCACGCTGTGGTCGCTGCTGGGCTTTCCCGCGCTCAACCTGCCGGTGGGCTTCGCCGACGACATGCCGATGGGATTGCAACTGGCGGCACCGTCCGGATGCGACGACCGCCTGCTGGCGGTCGCGGCATGGTGCGAGGCGCGATTGCCTTATCGCGGGCTCGTGTAGTGGCGCACACTTCGAATTCGTCCAGACCATGAAGCGCGCCAAACTGCACGCACCGCCGGCGCCGAAGATACGCAATCCGGTTGCCCGCTCGCCGCTTCTCGGCAAGGGCGGAGCGCACGGCAAGACCGCCGCGGCCAAGCGGCGGCAGGCCAATATCGACATCAAGAGGCTGCAACGTGACCCGCATGCCGAAGAGTGATCCGACCACGCTGTGCCGTGGCGACCTCGAGTCGGGCCGCATGCGCGAACTCTATACGGCGGCGATCGGCGCCACCGGCCACGCACTGGACGACCATCAGCTGTCCGATTCGCTGACCGGCACCCTCGCGCTGCGCCCGAAGGGCGCCGGGTGGTGGGTCTTTGCGTATGGCTCGCTGCTGTGGAACCCGCTGTTTCCGTTTGCCGAATCGCGACCCGGCATCGTGCGTGGAGTGCACCGCCGCTTCTGCCTGCATTCGATGGCGGCGCGAGGCCGGCCCGAGGCTCCGGGACTGGTGCTGGGGCTCGATCGCGGCGGCGCCTGCACCGGCGTTGCCTATCGCCTGCCGGCGCCCGTGGCCATCGACGAATTGCACCTGCTGTGGCGCCGCGAGATGGTGGTGGGCTCGTACCATCCGCGCTGGGTCAACGTGCAATCCGGCGACCGGCGTCTCGTTGCGCTGACGTTCACCGTGCGGCATGCGCATCCGCACTACGCGGGGCGGATGTCGCTGGATGAGGAGGCGCGGATACTCGCAACCGCGCACGGCGCGTTCGGCTCGTCGTTCGACTATTTCGAGCGCACGCGCGTGGCGCTGGTCACGCACGGCATCGTCGATCCCTATCTCGAGGCGCTGGCCGCGAAGGTGATGGCGCTCCGCGGCACGGCAGCACCCGGCGGGGACCTTTAATCCGTAGGCGAGGCTTCAGCCTCGCGCAGCGCTTGCGAGGCTGAAACCCCGCCTACAGGCGCTTCAGGGCTTCGGCGCCCGCGCGACGGCGGCGCGCCGCGACTATTGCGCGGCCGGGCCATAGCATGCGCCACACCACGACAAATCCACCGCGCAGCATGATTCGATGCTGGCCGGCGACCGCGTTCGGCTCGACCCAGCCGCGAGCGATCCACCACTCCAGCCGCGCATCCTGGTCGCGTGCCAGATGCGCCAGCCACGCTTCGCGCGTCAGCGTCGGTGCCGGTTGGGGAGGTGGAACGAGTCGCTGCAGGCCGGCCAGCAATTCGGCGGCCGTGGCCGCTGGAAACAGGTAATCGACCTCGTTGTCCATTGCCGGCAGGAAATCAGGAAACATGCGGTTGGCCACGCTGACCAACGCGGTGCTGCGATCGTGTTGCCGCCCGCAGCGGCGCGGAAAGCAAGGCCGCATCGGCGCACGGCTGGAACGCATCGGCGAGCCGCGCCGGCAATCGAACCTGCCGCCAGGCAAGGATCGGCAGGACCAGATAGGCCCAGGCGACAATCATCAGCACCAGCACAACGAACACGATTGCCATCGTGCTGGCGAACGACGGGTCGTCGAACAGGTCCCAACTGACCAGTGCGAGGCCGAGCGGAATGCCGACGATCGCCAGCGCGATGAAGCGCGGCCGCAGCCAGGCAATCGCCGTCAAGGCGATGGCCACCACCAGCGCGGCCCACAGCAGCGCCGGCGCGACGGCCCCCGGCGTCGGCGCCAGCAGCGCCTGCGCCGCCCGCAATGCAGTGGATAGCGCGAACAGCGTGACCACGACGGCCAGCATGCGCACGTAACCCGATGTCGCTTCCGGCGGGCGGGGTGTTGGTTCGGTCACCATGCCGGGCTGGCCTTGCTCAGATCGCGATGTTGCGGCCGCCGTCGACGTTGATCGTCTGGCCCGTCACGTACAGGGCTTCCGCCAGCAGGTAATGGACGGCGCCGGCGATGTCCTCAGGCGTGCCTTCGCGCTTCAACGGCGTATGCGAAATGATGCGCTGGCGCGAGAGTTCGTCGAACGATTCGTCATCGGGCCACAGCACCGGACCCGGCGCCACCGCGTTGACACGCACCTCGGGTGCCAGCTCGCGGGCCAGCGAGCGCGTGAGCCCGATCAATCCGGCCTTGGCGATCGAGTAGACGACGTAGCTCTTGAGCGGGCGGTCCGCATGGATGTCGGCGATGTTGACGATGGCGCCACCGGCCTTGCGCAGCGCAGGTGCCGCCGCCTGTGCGAGAAACAGCGGCGCCTGCAGGTTAGTGCCGATCAGGTCGTTCCAGTTGTCGAGCTCGATTTCACCGATGGGCGTGGGGAAAAAGGACGACGCGTTGTTGACGAGATAGTCGAGGCGGCCGAAGGTGTGCAGCGTCTGCTCGACCAGCGACGGCAATTTGGCTGTTTCGAGGAGGTCGGCCTGGATCAGCGCCACCGAGTTGGGCCGCGCGTGATTGAGTTCCGCCTGTAGCAGGCGCGCCTCACCGCCGGACGCGCGGTAGTGCAGCATCAAATTCGCGCCGGCGCCATGCACCCGGCGGCAGATCGCTGCCCCCACGCGCTTGGCTCCGCCAGTGATCAAGACGACTTTTCCCTGCACGCGGCACTCCGGCGCTAGACTTCCGGCACACTAGCACATCACTCCGGCGCTGCCCCCTGCGCGCGCCCCCGACACGCATGCGCACCGCGTTGCCCTCCCCGTTACCCGATCCCGACCCTGCCGCCCGTGCGCACAGCACAGCGGTGGTGGCGGCGCTGCGTGAAGTGATGGCTGCGGCGGGCGGATTCGTCAGCTTCGAGCGCTACATGCAACACGTGCTGTATGCGCCGGGACTGGGCTATTACAACGCCGGCGCCCGCAAGTTCGGCCCGGATGGCGACTTTGTCACCGCGCCGGAGATGACGCCGCTTTTCGGCACTGCATTGGCCACGCAGGTGGCCCCGATCCTCGCGGCCACGCGCGAACGGCAGCTGGTGGAGTTTGGCGCGGGCAGCGGCGTGCTGGCGGCGGACTTGCTGAATGCGCTGGCCGCGCGCGATGCGTTGCCGACGCAGTACCTGATCCTCGACGTCAGCCCGGACCTGCGCGAGCGCCAGCAGGCCACGATCGCGGCTCGTGCGCCGGCGCACGCGGCGCGCGTCAGGTGGCTCGATGCGCTGCCGGAGCGCATCGACGGCGCGATCGTGATGAACGAGGTGCTCGATGCGATCCCGCCGCGGCTGGTGGTTCGCCGCGGC
>JBKJSU010000142.1:0-4439 GCA_046594415.1 Casimicrobiaceae bacterium
TATACCGACCTGGGTGGCGAGCAACTCATCGAGTGGGGCGGCGCATTGCGCTGGCTTGCCGCCGGCGAGCGCACCGATCCGGACAAGGTGCGGGCATGGGCCAGCGCCTGCGGCGGCCACGCCATGCTCTTTCGCAGCACCGAGAAGTCGGGCGACGTCTTCGCGCCGCTGTCCGCCGCGATGCTGACGCTGCACCGGCAACTGAAGTCGGCGTTCGATCCGCACGGCATTCTCAACCGCGGCCGCTTGCTCGAAGCGTTCTAGAGGTCCTGCAGCGCCCATGCAAACCAACCAGTCTCCCGAGTATCGCGACACCCGCGAGGGCCGCGAAGCCGATGCCATATTGCGCGCCTGCGTGCACTGCGGATTCTGCAATGCGACGTGTCCCACCTACCAGATCCTCGGCGACGAACTCGATGGACCGCGCGGGCGCATCTACCTCATCAAGGGCGTACTCGAAGGCGCCGAGGTCACGGCCAAGACGCAGACGCATCTCGACCGCTGCCTGACTTGCCGCAGTTGCGAGACCACCTGTCCGTCGGGCGTGCAGTATGGTCGGCTGCTCGACATCGGGCGCGGGCTGGTCGACGCCAAGGTTCCCCGCGCGCCCGCCGCAGCGCTGGAGCGATGGACGTTGCGCCGCGGGTTGCTGTCGAAGCCGCTGTTCGGCGCGGCGATGATGATGGGGCGGATGGTGAAGGGCCTGCTGCCGCGCGAGCTGGCCGACAAGATTCCCTCCTCGGACCGCGCCGGCGAATGGCCGGCGCCGCGCCATGCGCGCAAGATGATCATCATGGAAGGCTGCGTGCAGCCGACCTTGAAGCCGGGCATCGATGCCGCGGCCGCGCGCGTGCTCGACCGCATCGGCATTTCGCCGCTGCGCATCCAGGGGGGCGGAGGCTGCTGCGGCGCACTCTCGCACCACCTGTCCGCCGAGGACGAGGCGCGGGCGATCGTTCGCCGCAACATCGATGCATGGTGGCCGCACGTCCATCATGGACTCGAGGCCATCGTCGTCACCGCCAGCGGCTGCGGTGTCATGGTCAAGGACTACGGGCACTTCCTTGCGCACGACGCCGCCTATGCGGCCAAGGCGAAGAAGGTCGCCGAGCTGGCGCGCGATCCCATCGAGATCGTCGCCGCGGAATGGAAGAAGATCGCGCCGTTGATCGCAATGGACCAGGGACCGCAACGTATTGCCTTTCATCCGCCGTGCACGCTCCAGCACGGCATGAAGATTCGCGGCCAGGTCGAGGAAATCCTGCTTGCGATCGGCCACTCGCTGCTGCCGGTTGCCGACACGCACCTGTGCTGCGGTTCGGCCGGCACATACTCGGTGCTGCAGCCGGTGCTGGCCGGCACGCTCAAGGCCAACAAGCTGCGCGCACTCGAGGCGCTGCGCCCGGAGGTGATCGTCACCGCCAACATCGGGTGCATGACGCACCTCGAGTCGGGCACGGGCACGCCGGTGCGGCATTGGATCGAATTGCTCGACCGGCGGATGTTCGCCGGCACGCGGCCGGCGTCGCGCAGCGCCGCGCGCTCGACCTCGCGCAGCGCCACGTCGGGCCATGACTGAGCCCGCGCCGCGCCCGCGCTCCGCGTATCGTCATTTTGTCGCCATCCCCACCCGCTGGATGGACAACGACGCCTACGGCCACGTCAACAACGTCACCTACTACTCCTACTTCGACACCGCCGTGAATGCGCACCTCATTCATGCCGGCGGACTCGACCCGGCAGCGGATCCCGTCGTCGGCTACGTCGTTGAGACCGCCTGCCGCTTCCACCAGTCGCTGTCGTTTCCGCAGGTGGTCGACGCGGGCCTTGTCGTCACCCGGATCGGCAACTCGTCGGTCACCTACGCGATCGGGCTCTTTGCCGAGAATGCCGTCGAACCCGCGGCCAGCGGGCGCTTTGTCCATGTCTGGGTCGATCGCGCCACGCAGCGGCCGGCAGCCATCCCTGCACGCATCCGCGCGGCGCTGGCCGCCATTGCCGGCCCCGACGCGTGACCACCATCGCGCTCGAATGTGCACCGATGACACGCGCCACGATGCCCGATGCGCAGGCGCTGCTCGGCCGCTTTCTCGGCGCTTGTGTCGTCTGCCGGGCGATATCGACTTCGCGCGGCGCCGTCGTGGCCAAGCTCGATGACGTCACCGTGCATCCGGACTGGCTGTCGCGTGGCGTGGGCGGCAGGATGCTCGCGGCGCTGCTGACCCACCTTCGTGCGGAAGGCATCGCGCGCGTCGATTCGGGATGCCATCGCGACAACACCGGCGCCTGGCGCTTCTACGAACGCCTGGGCTTCGTCGCGCTGGACGAGGAGCGCATCGCGCTCGTGCTCTGACAACCAGCCATGATCGATCCTTGATGCCGCGACTCTTCGCCTTGATTCCCGCCGCCGGTGGCGGATCGCGCTTCGGCGCGGCCACGCCCAAGCAGTACGCGGTGCTGGCCGGCGCGCCCGTGCTGGCGCACACGCTGGCGCGACTGCGCCAGGGCCTCGAACTGAGCGAGACGGTGGTGGTGCTCGCGGCCGCGGACCGCGAGTTCGACCGGATGGGTCCTGCGGCTGCGGGCGTGACGGTGCTGCGCTGTGGTGGCGAGACCCGTGCCGCGACCGTCGCCAACGCGTTGACGAGCATGGACGGTCGATGCGCGGACGACGACTGGCTGCTGGTGCACGACGCGGCGCGGCCATGCGTTCCGCGCGATGCGCTCACGCGACTGGTCGAGCACTTGCGTGACGATGCGGTCGGCGGACTGCTCGCCGTTCCGGTGGCCGATACGCTGAAACGCAGCGATCGCGAGGCCGACGTCCCGCGCGTGCTGGCCACCGAGCCGCGCGCCCACCTGTGGCAGGCGCAGACGCCGCAGATGTTTCGCTTCGGCGTGCTGCGCCGTGCCTTTGCCCAGGCCACGGCGCTCACCTGCACCGACGAGGCGCAGGCGGTGGAGGCGATCGGGTTGAAGCCGCGGCTCATCCTCGGCAGCCCCGAGAATCTCAAGATCACCTATCCGGCGGATCTCGCGCTGGCCGCGGCGATTCTGGCCGCGCAGGCAACGGAAGGAAAGACGCGATGACGTTTCGCATCGGCACCGGCTACGACGTGCACGCGCTGGTGACGGGGCGACCGCTGGTCATCGGCGGCGTGACCATTCCGCATGCGCGCGGGCTGGCCGGCCACTCCGACGCCGACGTGCTGCTGCACGCGATTGCCGACGCGTTGCTGGGCGCACTGGCGCTGGGCGACCTGGGCGCGCATTTCCCCGACAGCGATCCGCGCTACAAAGGTGCCGACAGCCGCACGTTGTTGCGCCACGTCGCGGGGCTGGTCCAGCAAGCGGGATGGGAGGTGGGCAATCTCGATGCGACCGTGATCGCGCAGGCGCCCAGGCTGGCGCCGTTCGTGCTGACCATGCGCAGCAACATCGCCGCCGACCTCGGCGTCGATCCGGCGCAGATTTCAGTCAAGGCCACGACCACCGAGCGCCTGGGCTTTGCCGGCCGCGAGGAGGGCATCGCGGCGGAGGCGGTGGTGCTGCTGCGGCGCATCGAGGCGATGACACCCTGAACGTGTCGCCGGCTCCGGTCCGCGCGCGGCCCGGCGGTGCGGCGACCGTGCCTGGGTGATTGAGGTCAGGCCGGCGTGAGCGGCAGCGTCACCCGGGCAACCATGCCGCCGCCGTTGCGCGGCAGGATATCGAAGCGGCCGCCGTGCAGGCGCGCGATCCGCTCGACGATGGCGAGGCCCAGTCCCGCGCCCGCGGCGCCATCGGTGCGCGCCCGCGCCTCCGATGCGCGCGTGAACGGTTGCTTCAGGCGTTCGACATCGTCCGGCGCGATTCCCGCGCCACGGTCCGCCACGGTGAGCACGGCGTTGCGGCCCTCGACGGCCGTGCCGACCTCGACCGGCGGCGCGCCGTAGGCCAGCGCGTTGTCGATCAGATTGGCGGCGAGGCGCGAGATCGCCGTGGCCTTGAGCGGCAACCGCGGCACGCCGCCGGGCGCGAACGTGACGGGTGAACCGGCCGCCGCATAGCGTTCGACACCGGCCCCGACGATCGCGTCGAGGTCCGCGGGCTCGAAGGCGGTGGTGGAGTCGTTGCGCGCGAAGTCGAGGAATTGGCCGATGATGCGATCCATTTCCACGATGTCGGCCACCATGCCGGCGCGCGTCGACTCATCGCGCGTGCCGAGTTCGACGCCAAGCCGGAGGCGGGCGAGCGGCGTGCGCAGGTCGTGCGAAACGCCGGCCAGCAGCAACGCGCGATCGTGTTCGATCTGGCGCAGGTTGGCGGTCATCGCATTGAACCCGCGCTTGACCGCCGCGATTTCGGACGGCCCCGACTCCGGCAGCGGCGGCGATGACTCGCCCCGGCCCACGCGTCCTGCCGCGGCCGCGAGGTCGCGCAACGGCCGCGCCAGGTAG
>JBKJSU010000247.1:0-5737 GCA_046594415.1 Casimicrobiaceae bacterium
TTGGGGTCGCCCTCGGCCGTGTAGGCGTAGGCGTGCTCGGACAGCCGGTCGAAGCTCACCTTCTTTTCTTCCAGATCGGCGTGCGACGCAAATTTCTTGGTGTCCATGGAGTCCTTCTGATCGTGAGGACGCAGCGACAACAACGCTGCGCGGCAGGGCGGGGGAACAGTATCGTTGCGCGGGCGTGCCCTGACAATCGGTGCGGGTTCGCCGGCGGGCAACCGCGTTCAGGCTCGTATTATATATTATCTAATTTATCTGTTATAGGCAGATGCGATGGATCGCCGTATGCGCTAAGGTGCGCGGTATGCAATTGAGCGCGGCAGTCCCGGGCGCTGGCGTATGAGCCAACGGGCGCGGCGTCGGCCACGCTGGCGCCAACTCTTACAGGAATGCGGCAATGAATCTTGCGGATTGGATCGGCAAAACGGAAACGCTCGCGGACACCGTCACCGCCACGCCGGTGGCCGCACTGGCGGCCGCGCTCGACCGCCCGCCCGCACGCCCTGCTCCCGGCACGCCGTTGCCGCCGCTGTGGCACTGGCTCTACTTCCTGCCGCTGGCGCGCCAATCCGAGATCGGGCCTGATGGTCATCCGCAGCGGGGGGGCTTCCTGCCGCCAGTGCCCCTGCCCCGGCGCATGTGGGCCGGCAGCCAGTTCACGCTACACGCGCCGCTGGCGGTCGGGGACGCCATCGAGCGCACGTCCACCATCGACAACGTCACCTCGAAGCACGGTCGCTCCGGCGACCTGGTCTTCGTCAAGGTTAAGCACGAGATTCGCGTGCGCGGCGCGGCCGCCCCCGCGATCACCGAATTCCACGATATCGTCTATCGCGAAGCGGCCAAGCACGGCGACGCGGCCCCGCCACCGCAACCAGCGCCGACCGAATCGCCGTGGGAACAGCCGTGGCAGGCCGACGCCGTGCTGCTGTTTCGCTACTCCGCGCTCACCTTCAACGGCCACCGCATTCACTACGATCGCCAATACGTGACCGCGGTGGAGGGCTATCCGGGCCTCATCGTGCATGGCCCACTGCTGGCCACGCTGCTGCTCGACCTGCTGCGCCACAAGGCACCCGATGCCACCGTCGCGTGCTACGAGTTCCGCGCGCTGCGGCCCGTCTTCGATATCCACCGCTTCTTCGTCTGCGGCGCGCCGCAACCCGACGGGCATGCCGTGAAGCTGTGGGTCCGCGACCACGAAGGTGCGCTGGCGATGGACGCCACGGCAACCCTCGCCGCAAGCCGTTGACGATGCAACCGCTGCAGGGCATCACCGTCGTCACGCTGGAACATGCGATCGCCGCGCCGTTCGCCACGCGCCAGCTAGCCGACCTGGGCGCACGCGTGATCAAGATCGAACGCCCCGGCGTGGGCGACTTCGCGCGCGGTTACGACGAGCGCGCGCGCGGTCTCGCCTCGCACTTCGTGTGGACCAACCGCTCGAAGGAAAGCCTGACGCTGGACGTCAAGCACCCGGAGGCACAGGCGATCCTGCAGCGGCTGATCCGCGAGGATGCCGACGTGGTCGTGCAGAACCTGGCGCCCGGCGCGGCGGCGCGGCTTGGCCTGTCGTACGAAGCGCTCTCCGCCATCAAGCCGTCACTCATCGTCTGCGACATCTCGGGCTACGGCAACGATGGTCCCTATCGCGACAAGAAGGCCTATGACCTTCTGATCCAGAGCGAATCCGGGTTGGTGTCGGTGACCGGCACCGAGGCCACGCCGGCCAAGTCCGGGATCTCGATCGCGGACATCGCGGCGGGCATGTACGCCTACTCCAACATCCTCGCCGCGCTGCTGCAGCGCGCGCGCACCGGTCGCGGCCAACACATCGACATCGCGATGCTCGAAGCGCTGGCCGAGTGGATGCAGTATCCGCTCTACTACGCGATGGACGGCGCGCCACCGCCCGCCCGCACCGGCGCGAGCCACGCCACGATCTATCCCTACGGCCCGTTTCCGGCGGGCGACGGCAAGGTGGTGATGCTGGGGCTGCAGAACGAGCGTGAATGGGTCGAATTCTGCGCCCAGGTCCTGCTGCAGCCCGATCTCGCCCGCGACGACCGCTTCGCCAGCAACTCGAAACGCAGCGCCGCACGCGACGCGCTGCACGCCCTGATCGCCGCAGCCTTTGCCGCGCTGACTGCGGACGAAGTGATCGCGCGCCTCGACGCCGCGCAAATCGCCAACGCGCGCGTCAACACGATGGCCGACGTCTGGAACCATCCGCAGCTGGCCGCCAGGAACCGCTGGCGCGACGTGCAAACTTCCGCCGGCCCCGTGCCGGCGCTGCTGCCGCCCGGCCTTGCGGGCAGCGACCAGCCCCGCTTCGATCCGGTGCCCGCCTTGGGCGAGCACACCGACGCCATCCTGCGCGCGCAGGGGTACAGCGCCGAGCGCATCGCGGCACTGCGCGCCGATCACGTCATCTGAATCGCCCGTACCGTTTCACTCCACGAGACCGCCCATGCCCGCCACCATCATCGACTCCACCATCTTCGGCAACATCTTCAGCACCAAGGCCATGCGCGATGTCTGGTCGGACGAAAACCGTACGGCCAAGTACATCGACGTGGAGCGCAGCCTCGCCCGCGTGCAGGGCCGGCTCGGGATCATCCCGCAGGAGGCCGCGGACGAGATCATCAGGCACTGCGACATCGCCAACATCGACATGGAGAAGCTGCGCCAGCAGACCGAGCGCATCGGTTATCCGATCCTCGGCGTCGTGTCGCAGCTCAACGCGTTGTGCCGCGACAAGCTGGGCGAATACTGCCACTGGGGCGCCACTACGCAGGACATCACCGATACGGCCACCGTGCTGCAGATCCGCGAGGGCCTCGAACTGGTGGAGGCCGACCTGCGCGCGATCGAAGTCGCGCTGGTCACGCTGGCGCGCAAGTACCGCGATACGCCGATCGTCGGCCGCAGCAACCTGCAGCAGGCGATCCCGGTCACCTTCGGCTACAAGATGGCCACGATCCTGTCCGCTGTGCAGCGCCATCGCCAGCGCCTCGAGCAATTGCGCCCGCGCGTGCTGGTCGGCGAATTCGGCGGCGCATGCGGCACGCTGGCGTCCATCGAAACAGGCGCCATGGCAACCCAGGCGGGCCTGATGGACGACCTGAAACTCGGGCAGCCCGACATCGCGTGGCACACGGTGCGCGACAACATTGCCGAGGTGGGCGCCTTCCTGGGCCTCGTCGGCGGCACGCTCGGCAAGATCGCGATGGACGTGAAGCTGCTGATGCAAACGGAGGTGGCAGAAGCATTCGAGCCCTTCGCGCACGGCCGCGGCTCCAGCAGCACAATGCCGCAGAAGCGCAATCCGATCTCGTCGTGCTACATCCATGCGGCGGTATCGATGGTGCGCCAGCATTCCGCGGCCTTGATGGACGCGATGATCGCCGACCACGAGCGCTCGACGGGCCCATGGGAAATCGAATGGATCGCGCTGCCCGAGGCTTTTTGCCTGATGGCGGGCGCGCTCAGCCAGACGCGCTCGATGCTGGAAGGCCTCGAAGTGGATGCCGCACGGATGCGCGCCAACATCGACATCACCAACGGGCTCGTGATGTCCGAAGCCGTGATGATGGGTCTTGGCCGCCATATCGGGCGCGAATATGCGCACGACCTCGTCTACGACATCTGCCGCGTGGCGCTGCGCGAAAACAAGCCACTGCTCGACCTGCTGGCGGCCAATCCCGAGATCAGCAAGCATTTGGACCGCGCCGCGCTCGCCGCATTGTGCGACCCCGCCAACTACCTGGGGCAGGCCGGCGCGATGGTCGACCGCGTGCTGGCACGCTCGCCCGGGCTCTGACCGCTTCCGCGCGTGTCGCAACCACCATCAAGGACGCGAAAATCACCGTGGAATAGTCGCGCTTGCGGGCGCGCCACGGCCAATCTTCGCGCCTGCAGTGCCGGCGCCGTGGCAACCGCGTAACATAGGCGGCTTGCCTTCACGCGAGCCATCCACTCCATGAATCTTCAACGCCCCAAGCAATTCGCGCGGCGCTGTGCCGCAACGCTCGTCTGCCTGATGCTGGTCATCCCCGCGGCGGCCGTCGCGCAGGCGCCAGCGGCCACCGGGAAGACGCTGACCAACGCGCCCGCCAAGGCGTGGCCGCGCGAATTCAGCCTGTCCAACGCCGTGGTGCTGGTCTACCAGCCGCAGGTGAGCCAATGGGTCGACGACCGGATCGACGTCCGCTTCGCGCTGGCGATCAAGCCCACGGGTGCTGCCGCCGAGTCGTTCG
Organism: Casimicrobiaceae bacterium; assembly: GCA_046594415.1. Classification (GTDB taxonomy): domain Bacteria; phylum Pseudomonadota; class Gammaproteobacteria; order Burkholderiales; family Casimicrobiaceae; genus VBCG01. The sequence continues at coordinate 4,263 of JBKJSU010000247.1, forward strand.
GCACGGTATTCGCCACTGCCCGCACGTCGGTCAACAAGTCGTTGCGCACCGTCGTCTTCGATGACTTCAAGATCACCAAGAGCGTGTTTCCGTCGCTGCCCGACAACGGCGCGGCGTACCTCGACGGGTTGCAGAAGCAGTTCGCCGCAAGCGTGCGCAGCGTTGCGTTGGACCGGCTGAAAGTGTCGCCGACGCTGACGAACGCGATGCCGCCGTCGGTGCCCGTGGACAACACGCCGCCGCGCATCGTCGTGAGCAATGTCTCGGCGATCCTGGTGCCGATCGACGGCGCGCCGGTGCTGCGGCCCGTGGCCGGCAATCCGCGCTTCCAGCGGGTGATCAACACCCGGGCCCTGCTGTTGCGCGACACGGTCGAGAACTACTTCTTCATCCATGTCTACGACGGCTGGCTGCAGACGCCTGCACTCGACCTGCCGTGGACGCGGCCCTTCATCACGCCGCCGGGTCTCGCTGCGGTCGCCCGCGCGGCAATGGCCACGCGCGGCGTGGACATGCTGATCGGCGACCCCAAGGCCAATCCACCGGCAATGCTTGCCACCAACAAGCCGCAGATCGTGATCAGCACCACCCCGGCCGAACTCATCGTGTTCAACGGTCAGCCCGATTTCGCGCCGATTGCGGGTACGTCGCTGCGCTGGGCCACCAACACCGGCGCGGATGTGCTGCAGGATGCCACCACCAGCAACTACTACGTGCTGCTGGCGGGACGCTGGTTCACCAGCGCCAAAATGATCGGCCCATGGACGTTCGTGGCCAGCAACTCGCTGCCCGCCGACTTCGCGCGCATCCCCGCCACGTCGCTGGCCGCCGCGGTGCTGCCGGCCGTGGCCGGCACGCCGCAGGCGAAGGAAGCGCTGGTCGACAACCGCATTCCGCAGACCGCGATCGTGCCGCTGGCGAACGGGCCCACGTTCGCCGCGTCGTACGACGGCGCGCCGCAATTCGCGCCGCTTGCCGGGACGACGTTGAAATACGCGCTCAACTCGCCGATGCCGGTGATCGCCACTGCCGCGGGCGCGCTGTACGCGGTGCAGGCCGGCGTGTGGTTCACCGCGGCGCAGGCTGCCGGCCCCTGGACGATTGCCACCGCGGTGCCGCCCGAGATCTACACGATCCCAGCGTCGTCGCCGCTGCACTATGTGACGTATGTGCGCGTGTATTCGGCGTCGGCCACGGAGGTGCACGTCGGCTATACGCCCGGCTACCTCGGTACCGCGGTCGCGCCCACGGGCACCGTCGTCTACGGTACCGGCTTCAACTACGCCCCATGGATCGGCACCGCGTGGTACCAGCAGCCCACCACGTACGGCCTGTCGGCCTCGCCGGTGTACAGCCCCAATGTCGGCTTCACCTACAGCTTTGCGATGGGTCTCGCCAGTACCGCGTGGACGCCCACCAACAGTGGCGGCGCCGTGTATCACCCGAGCTACTGGGGCGGCTATCCGTGCTGCGGT
>JBKJSU010000175.1:0-3163 GCA_046594415.1 Casimicrobiaceae bacterium
CGCGATCGCATCGAGGCCGGCGCCAAATTTTCCGACCAGGCGAAGGTGAGCTCCGACGACGCGTCGGCCGTCAAGGGCGGCGATCTCGGCTGGCTCAGCCCCGGCGACACCGTGCCCGAGTTCGAGCAGGCCATGAACAAGCTCAAGGTGGGCGAGATGTCGCCCCCCGTGCGCTCGCCCTTCGGATGGCATGTCATCATCGTCGACGAGCGGCGGTCGCAGGACATCACGCAGGATCGCCGCCGCGACGTTGCGCGCACCGCGATCCGGCAGCGCAAATCCGAAGAGCAATTCCAGGAATTCCTGCGCCAGGTCCGCGACAAGGCCTACGTCGAGTACAAGCTCGACGAGCGCTGAAAAGCATCGCGCTCAGGGCGCGGCCGGGATGGCTGCGAACCGTGACAGTACGCGCGCGTTGGTGGACCTGAAGGTCAGTTCGACGCGCAGCCTCTCGAGCGGCTCGCTGCGCGGCCCGGCGACACGCTTCACCGCAACCCCCGCAGCCGTGGCGCGCATCCCGTTGCCGGCGGCATCGGCAATCGTGATCCAGCCGCCGCGCGCATCGCGCCGGGCCTGGATGCGCACCCGTTGCAAGCCGGAGCCTTCGATGCCCAGTACGAATTCATCCGCGGCGCGGGCCGCCTCGGGCAATCCCGATGGCGACAGAAGGACCAGGCGGCGATTGGCGTCGGGATGCAGGCGCAGCTCGCCCTGTCCCAATTCGATGCGACCGACCTCGGCGGTCCAGCCGTCGCCATCGGCATGCTGCGGCGCGCCGAACGTCCACAGCAGCGCACCCAGCGGCAATCCGGCGCGCGCCAGCATGAAGTCGCGCGATGCTTCTTCCAGCGCGGTGTTGCGCCACGCGGTGAAGTTGGAAAATCCCGGCTGGCCGGCGTTGACGCCATTGCTGCCGTTCCACGCCATTGGCGAGACGAAGCGCGCGCCGTAGTTCCACAGGTCGCGCATCCCGCGATAGGCGGCGGCGTAGGTGGGCATCCCGTCGGGACTGCGCAGGTCGGCCGTGTTGTACTCGACGACGGCCCAGCGCGGATCCACCGCTTCGAGCGTGGCGAAGAGCGAGCGGCCGTTGTCCATGGGAACGTCGTTGACGGCGGCTTCGCCGTACAGGATCACGCCGAGATGTCCCTGCGCGGGCTTGGCGCCCGCGATGCTCATGCCGCCCGAGTCGTAATTGCGCGGCGCGCTGTCGAGGTTGATGGCGAAGGGCATCGCGTCGCGCTGCGGCGCCATCAGTCCCTGCGACGACCAGATGTGCGAGGACGGGATGCCGGACTCCACCAGCCATTGGGCCAACTCGCTGTAGTGCAGGTGGACGAGATGGCGGCGGAAGATCTCCCATTCGCGGACCCACGGATTCTTCCAGAAGGGCAGGGCGCCGGCGGGCGGATTGCGCACGAATTCGCGTGGCGGATCGACTTCGTTCCACGACTTCCAATGCCTGCCAGCGAGGCGATTGGCGTCGGCCAGCGTGAGCGGGCGCGTACGGCGATACGCACGCAGGTCGGGGATGCCGGGACCGCCCTTGCCGGCGTAGGGGCCCGTGCCCGAAAGCCACTCGCGGAACTGCCGCAACGTGTCCGGGTTGTAGTCGTACCACTGCTGTTCGGCGAAGAACGGATTGAGGTAGGTGTCGGGATCGAGGTTGACGCCGACAAAGAGCGCCGGGTCCGCGCGCGCAAAGGCCGCAAGCAGGGCGCCGGCCTGTTGCAGGTTGCGTTTCTTGTAGCGGCGCACTTCCGCGTTGTAGACGTTGAAAGTCAGCGAGCGCGCGAGTTCCGGCGCCTCCTGCGAACCGGGGAGGTTCTTGAGGAAGTTGTCCGGCATCACCTGGTTCTTCTCGTTCCACTGGCAATTGGCGACATCCTGTTCGAGCCGGTCGTTGACGTCCCAGTCGGGAACGTCGCAATACGCATCGGCCCAGATGCCGCCGTTCAACGTGACCAGCACTGGCATCTTCTTTGACCGCGCGTGCGCCATCACGGCGTTGAGCGAATCGTCGCCGATGCGGCGATCGCCGCATTTGCGCTTTGCATCCCAATCCGGATCGAATGCGTAATCGGCCGCCGCGCCGCGCGTCATTCGCAGGTACAGGATGGGTACGCGAAAGCCGGTCGCAATCGTGGCGGACTGATACGGTGCATAGATCGTGTCGAGTTCCGCCGCGCCGCCGAGATCGAGCCCCGACAACGCCGGCAACAGGTAGAACGGCGTGGCCTGCTGCGGCGTGAATGCCGCCCAGCGCGAGAGCGCGGCCGGCTCGACCAGGCTGCGCCGGCCGAGGACTTTCTCGCTGCCGTCGTTGGCGACCGCCACGACGGTGAGCGCACGCCGGTCCACGCCCGCGGGCGCGGGATACGGTGAAAAATCTCCGGTGAATTCGAAACCTGCATTCGCGTTGCCCGCCATGCCGGGGCGGGCTTGCGCGACATCGGGGCGGGCGATGCCGATGCGCGTGGCAAACGCGCGGCCATCGAGACGGATCTCCACGGCGCGCACGCCACCCGGGGCCAGCGCCCAGCCGGAGAGCGTCACGCGTGGCCCGATCATCGCCTCGCCGAGTGGCGCGTCAATGTCGCCTTGCAGCCCTGCGGGAACCGGTGCGGCGGCTGTTGCCGGCGCGGGCGCGGGTGTGGTCGCGACGGCCACCGCCGCCGTGCGCGCATCTTCGTTGCGTGCCAGCGCGTACCACTCGACGCCGGCGCCGATGGCGACGACGGCGAGGAACGCAGCGAAGATGCGCGGCGCGGTGAAGGTGTTCGGCTTGGAAACGGTCATTGACCGATTGTATCGAGGTGCGGCTTCAATCGCTGCACGCGAGAAGGGGGCATGGTCCGGCCGCCGCCATTCACGCGCCACGATTCTTCATTCATGGCGCCGTCGCGGCGACGTGAATCCCGCCGGTTATTTTGTCTGGTAGACGTAGCCCGACTGCGCGACGCGACCTTCGTCCAGTTCCGCGCGCTCGCCCACCTGCGCCGGCGTCTTGTCCCAGAAAATGCGGCGGCCTTCGGCCTGCTTTTGCGGCAGGTCGGGTTTCTTCTCGATCAGTTCGCGGATGAACTGCATGTGGTCCGAGACGTAGAGGCGGGAGGGCAGCATCGGCATGGCGGGACGATCATCGAGGTGGAGCGAACACGAA
>JBKJSU010000525.1:0-4043 GCA_046594415.1 Casimicrobiaceae bacterium
GGCCGCGAGATCGGGCTCCGCACCGCCCAGCAGGCGATCGAGGCGGCCCGTGATGCGCTCGAGACCGGCGATGGTCTTGGCGAGCTTGGGATCGGATACCAGTTCGCGCACGCGCGCCATGGCGGCGGAGGTCTCGACGGGAATCTTCTGCCACGCCGGATTGGCCAGCGTCTTGGCCAGCTCCGCATTGGATGCCCGCAATTCCGCCAGCAGCGCCGTGGCCTCGTCGCTGACCTTCTTCACCTGCGCAGCGTCGAGCGTCTGGTCCACCCTGGCGAGCGTCTTGTTGGTGCGATCGATCAGGCCCTTGGCATCGACCGAGCTGACCTTGTCGTTCAGGTTGACCAGCAGCTTGTTGACGTTGCCCACCGTGCCTTCGATGTCGATGCTCTGCAACCGATTGAGAATTTCCTGCGCGGCATTGACGAAGGCGAGAACGGTCGACGGCGCACTCGGGATGTAGACGTTGTTGGGCGTCCATGTGATCGGCAGCACCGGTGGCGGCGGCTCGCTGTAGTCCATCTCGAGATAGCTGGTGCCGGTGATGCCCTGCGGCGCCAGGCGCAGGCGCAGGCCCTTTTCCACTTCCATTCCGGCGTTGATGGGGTTGGTCATATCGCCCGCGGCTGCGCGGCCGCCGACCAGTCGCGGCTGCATCTGCGCCTCGACCAGCACGTAGCGATGACGTTCGGTGATGGGCAGATCGAGCTGATAGTAGACGTAGGTGAAGCTGATCTTGGTCACCTCGCCGATCGTGACGCCGCGCAGCTTCAGCTTGGATCCGATATCGAGGCCCTGTACCGATTCCTTGAAGTAGGTCTCGATCGTGACGCGGCGCTCGAAGATGCGACCGGTGCCGATGATGCCGAGCAGGACCACCAGCGCGGCAACCGCGCCGATCACGAACAGCCCCAGCTTGAAGTAGTTAGCCTTCTGGCTCATGGCAGCAACGCGCGGTCAGGCCGCGGCAAGCTCGGCTTCGCGATGGAAGAACTGGCGGACATAGGGATCGGTGGATTCATCGCGCAGTTGCCGGGGATCGCCTTCGGCGATGATGCCCTTGGTGCGCTTGTCGAGCATGATGATACGGTCGGCGATCGCATAGATGCTCGCAAGTTCGTGGGTGACGATCACAAAGGTCACGTTGAGGCTCTTCGACAGGCGCCGGACCAATGCATCCAGCTCCGCCGAAGTGATGGGATCGAGCCCCGCGGAGGGCTCGTCGAGAAACAGGATTCGCGGGTCGAGCGCCATGGCCCGCGCGATGGCGGCGCGCTTCTGCATGCCGCCCGAGATCTCGGCCGGCAGGTGGCCGGTGAATTGTTCGAGGCCCACCAGCGACAGTTTCATCCGGCAGATGAGTTCGATCTGCTCGCGATCGAGCGACGTGAAGGCCTCGAGCGGCAGGGCGACGTTCTCCTGCAGCGTCATGGAGCCGAACAGCGCGCCGGACTGGTACATCACGCCGAACTTGCGCAGGATCGCGTCGCGACGCTCACCGTCGGCGGTCACGATGTCGTTGCCCTCGATCAGCACGCGGCCCTGCATCGGCGGATACAACCCGATCATGTGCTTCAGCAGCGTGCTCTTGCCGCAGCCCGAGCCGCCGAGGATCACGAACACCTCGCCGCGGCGCACGTCGAAGGACACGTTCTCGAGGATCGTCCGGTCCTCGTAACCCGCCGTGAGGTCCTCCACCCGGATGATGGCTTCGTCGCTCATGTCAGATGTCGAGCAGGAAGTACATGAACGCGAAGACGCCGTCCACGACGACGATCAGCACGATGCCGGACACGACGGCGCGCGTGGCGGCATCCCCCACGGCGGAAGCCCCGGCACTGGTCTGCAGGCCCCGCAGGCAACCGATGCCGGCGATCAGGATGGCGAAGACGAAGGACTTGACGAAGCCGGCCATGAAGTCGGAAAAACCGACGATGCCCTCGACCTCCTTCACGAAGGTGACGAACGGAATCGAGAACGACAACATCGTGAACGCGCCGCCGAGCAGCCCGACGAGCACGGAGAAGATGGTCAGCAGCGGTGTCATCAGCAACGCGGCGATGATGCGTGTGGTGACGAGAAAGCGCACCGGGTCGAGCCCCATCGTGGTCAGCGCGTCGATCTCCTGGTTGACGCGCATCGTGCCGATCTCAGCGGCGAAGGCCGCCCCCGAGCGCCCCGCGAGCAGGATCGCCGTCATCAGCGGCCCCAGTTCGCGCAGCATCGACAAGCCGATCAGGTCGGCCACGAAGATCTCCGCGCCGAATTTCTTCATCGGCACGGCCGACTGGAACGCGAGGATCACGCCCAGCAGGAAAGAGATCAACGCGACGATGGGCAACGCGTCGGCGCCCACCCGCTCGCAAATCACGGTGACTTCGCGCCAGCGGATCGTCGACGGATGGCGCACCGCATACCCCAACGCGGCTGTCACCTGGCCGATGAACACCAACTGCTCGCGCATGTCGCGCAGCATGCCGGCGGCGGTGCGCCCGATTTCCTCGATGGCCGGACGGCGCGGAGGCGGCGGATCGAGGTCGCGATCGAGCGCTGCCGGGTTGTATTGCCGCAGCAGTTCGCCGAACGCAGGCTTGAGATTGGTGACTTCGACCGGCGTGGCGCGGGGCTGGCGCAACAGGTCCACCAGCAGGGCCACGCCGGCGCCGTCGCAATAGTCCACCTGCGCCGCGTCCACCAACACGCCGCGCGTGCCCGCCAGGTGCAACGCGCGCAGCGCATCGCGCCAGACGGCGGGAATGGTCTGCGCATCGAGGCGACCGGACAATGCGAGCAGGAGGCGGCCGTCGGCCGCGTCGGAGACGGCCAACGCCGCGGAGTTCATGACGCCGCGGCCACTGCGCGTGCAGCGTCCGGCAGCTGTTCAGGACTCGTGATGGGGCGGAGCGTTTTGGACACGGAAACGTCGAATTTTAAGCCAGGTCAAAACGTGGGCGAGTTTATCACGCACCTGCCGCCCATTCGGCGCCGCGCGTGGGGGCACCGGGCTTAGGACCGCCTCGCTGGTGTAGAATTTGGGTCCGGAACCGACAGACGCGAGCACGGTCTCAATCGACGCATCAAGCCCGTCAGGGTGTCCGTGAATAGGGTGCGCACTCGCGGCCCGGTACCCTTGTCCAACGAACGGCTACGGAGTGGCTTCTACGTGAAAAATCTATACATCGCCCTGTTCATCGGCGCCGGCCTGATCGCGGGTGGCGCCGTGGCGCAAACGCCTGCGGGCACGCTGGGCAAGATCAAGGCCGCCAAGGCCATCAATGTCGCCTTTTCGGGCGATTCGCTGCCGTTTTCGTTCGTCGGCCCCAACAACCAGCCGGCCGGCTACTCGATCGACCTGTGCAACCGCGTGATTGCCCAGATCGGACGCGCGGTGGGCGAGCCCAACCTCAAGGTCAACTGGATGGTGGGGTCAGTCACCGAGCGGCTGCAGATGGTCGCCTCGGGCCGTGCCGACCTCGAATGCGCCAACACCACGCAAACGCAGTCGCGCCTCGCCAATGTCGACTTCTCGAACCTCATTTTCATCGACGGCGGCGGCTTCATCGTCAAGGCCGACTCGGCCGTCAACAAGATCACCGACATGGGCGGCAAGAAGGTCGCCGTGCAAAAGGGCACCACGACGGAAGCCCGCCTCAACGAGACCATGAAGCGGCGGCTGGTCAACGCCACGATCGTGCCGATCACCGACGCCAACGAGGGACTGGCGATGCTCGAGGCCGGCAGCGTCGATGCCTTCGCCGGCGACAAGATCAAGCTCATCGGTCTCGCGGCCCAGTCGAAGGACCCGGCCAAGCTCGCCTTGCTCACAGAGGAACTGTCGTTCGAACCTTACGCGATGGCGCTGCCGCGCAACGACTCGGCGCTACGGCTCGAGGTCAATCGCGCGCTGACGCAGGTCTATGTCGGCGGCGAGATCGAAACCATTTTTGCGGCGTGGCTGGGCAAGCTTGGCCGCCCCTCCGGCCTGCTCGCCGCCATGTTCCTGCTGAACGCGATCCCCGAGTGATCGCGCGCCACCACTTTTT
>JBKJSU010000535.1:0-4674 GCA_046594415.1 Casimicrobiaceae bacterium
AAACCACTTCACGGTACCTGTTGCCATTTCTGTAATTCCTTAAGATAAATAATCGGCGGGCGGATGCCCGCCCCATGTTTCATTCTCAAGGACAGAAATCTACAGAACCGCGATCGCTTAAGACCGGGTCGGTACGTACTCTAGCACTTGAAACAAAACACCTTTGGAAGTGTACACGACCTGTCAAGCTTTGGGAATACCCCCCCAACAGGTTTGGGATTGACCCCGCCCACCGCTCCTAGCCGGCAAGTTCGGCCCGCGCCAGCGCCGCCCCGGCCGCCAGCGCCTGCAGCTTGGCCCGGGCCACGTCCCGCGACAGGGGGACCATGCCGCAGTTGGTGCACGGAAAGATCCGCGCCGCCGGGACGAACGCCTGGGCCGCCCGGATGGTGGCGGCGACCTCGGCGGGCGTCTCGACGCGGTCCGAAGCCACGTCGATGGCGCCGAGCAGCACGTCCTTGCCGGGCAGGAGCGCGATCAGCTCCAGCGGGACATGGGAGTTGGCGCACTCGAGGGACACCTGGTCGATGCGGGAGGCGGCCAGCAGCGGAAACGTCTCCTCATACTGCCGCCACTGCGATCCCAGCGTCTTCTTCCAATCGTTGTTGGCCTTGATGCCGTAGCCGTAGCAGATGTGCACAGTGGTCGTGCAGGGCAGGTTCGCGGCCGCGCGTTCCAGGGCGGCGATTCCCCATTCGCGGACCTCGTCGAAGTAGACGTTGAAGGCCGGCTCGTCGAACTGGATCACGTCGACGCCGGTGGCGGCGATCGCGAGCGCTTCCTCGTTCAGGATCGCCGCGAAGGCCAGCGCGAGTTTTTCGCGACTGCGATAGTGGCCGTCGTAGAGCGTGTCGACCATCGTCATCGGCCCCGGCAGCGTGTATTTCACCTTGCGGGTGGTCTCGTTGCGCAGGAACCGGGCGTCGTCGACATAGATCGGGTGCTTCCGTGCCACCGGACCCACGACCATCGGCACGTCGGCGTCGTAGCGATTGCGGATGCGTACGGTCTTCCGATTGGCGAAGTCCACGCCTTCCAGGCCCTCGATGAACGTGGTCACGAAGTGCCGGCGCGTCTGCTCGCCGTCGGTGACGATGTCGATGCCCGCGTGTTCCTGGTCGTAGAGAGCCAGGCGCACCGCGTCGCGCTTGCCCGCGGCCAGGGCGTCGCCCTCGAGCTTCCATGGTGCCCACAGCGCGACAGGCTCGGCCAGCCACGCGGGTTTGGGCAGGCTGCCGGCAATCGTGGTCGGAAAGAGGTGGCTCATGGTGGTCCCCTGCGGCGGCGGATTTGGAATGCTGAAGCCGGCTGATTATAGTCGCGTCGCTTGACCCGCCCCGGGTCCCGCGCATACCCTTGCCGGCCTGCGGTCCCGTCCCTTTCACCCCCCCCACGCCATGCCGAAAATCCTCTACGCCGACAACGACTATCCCAACATCGACCTCGAGCGCGAGCTCTTCACGCGGGCGGGCGTCGACATCGTTGTCGCCCAATGCAAGACCGAGGATGAGGTGATCCATCATGGCAAGGGCTGTGCCGCGGTGCTGCTGCAGTACGCGCCGATCACCACCAGGGTCCTGGCGGCGCTGCCTGAAGTTGGATTGATCAGCCGGATCGGCGCCGGCTTCGACACCATCGACACCGATGCCTGCGCAGCGGCAGGCGTGTGGGTGGGCAACTCGCCGGACTATGGCGTGGGCGAAGTGTCCACGCACGCGTTGGCGCTGGCCTTGGCGCTGCTGCGCAACATCGTGGCCTACGATCGTGATGTCCGCGCCGGCAAGTGGCATTTCCTGTCGTCGGGCACGTTGCCGCGCACCGGCGCGCTGACGCTCGGCATCGTCGGGCTGGGCCGCATCGGCAAGCGGATGGCGCACCTCTCGCGCAACGTGTTCAAGCGCGTCGTGGCCTACGACCCGCACATCATCGATGGCGACTTCCCGGCCTATGTGGAGCGCGCGGCCACGCTGGATGATCTCGCCCGTCAGGCCGACGTTGTCACGTTGCACACGCCGCTCAATCGGGAAACCCGTGGGCTGATCAATGCGAAGTTCTTTGGTGCGTTGAAGCGCGGCAGCTACCTTGTCAACACGTCCCGTGGCGCCGTGGTGGCGCTGCCCGACCTGCTTGCCGCGCTGGAGGCCGGCGTGTTCGCCGGCGTGGGACTCGACGTGCTGCCCGATGAGCCGGTGCCGCGCGACTCGGCGCTGCTGGGCGACCCGCGGGTCATCCTGACACCGCATTCGGCGTTCTATTCGGTCGAGTCGGAAATAGAATTGCGGCGCAAGGCCGCACAGAACATTGTCTCGTGGTTGAATACAGGCCGGCCCGACTACGTGGTTACCCGTGGAGTGCGCGTGCCCTAGAGCTTGACCTCAGCCGCCCAAGAGCGGCTGATGCAACCGCGCGACCACAGCCCGCCGCGCGGTAACAATCAAACAAGGGCAAAGGAGGAGCGCCTATGGCTGCGGTGAATGTCACCGGCGTCCAGAAATGGTTCGGTACTACGCACGTGATTCGCGGCGTCGATATCGCGATCGCGGATGGCGAGTTCTGCGTGCTGGTCGGACCGTCCGGTTGTGGCAAGTCCACACTGTTGCGCATGATTGCCGGGCTGGAGGAAATCACGCACGGTGAGGTGGCCATCGGCGGCCGCGTGGTGAACCGCGTGGCGCCGAAGGAGCGGGACATCGCGATGGTGTTCCAGAACTACGCGCTCTATCCGCACATGACGGTGCGCGACAACATGTCGTTTGCGCTCAAGCTCGCCAAGATGTCCCAAACGGACATCGATGCGCATGTGAAAAAAGCTGCCGATATTCTTGGCCTCGCGCCCTATCTCGATCGCTATCCCCGCCAGCTTTCGGGCGGGCAGCGGCAGCGGGTGGCGATGGGCCGCGCGATCGTCCGCGACCCACAGGTCTTCCTGTTCGACGAGCCGCTGTCCAATCTCGATGCCAAGCTGCGGGTGCAGATGCGCACCGAGATCCGCGAGCTGCACCAGCGGCTGAAGACCACGTCGATTTATGTGACGCACGACCAGATCGAGGCGATGACGATGGCCGATCGCATCGTCGTGATGAAGGATGGCATCGTCGAGCAGACCGGCGATCCGCTGCTGCTCTACGATTTTCCGGTCAACACGTTCGTGGCCGGCTTCATCGGCTCGCCGGCGATGAACATGATTCCCGGCACTGCGCGGATGACCGGCGGCACGGCGCATGTCGACTTTGCCGATGGCGCGTCGTTGCCGCTGCCCACCAATGCGCGCGCGGAGGATGGCCAGCCGGTGCTCTACGGCATCCGCCCGGAACACTGTGCGTTGACGGGCGCGGGTGGCCTGCCCGTCGACGTCGTGGTGGTCGAGCCCACGGGCGCCGACACGCAGTTGTATTGCCGCTTCAACGACCAGGAGGTGACTGCGATGGTGCGCGATCGCGTCGACTGTCGTCCTGGCGAGCGCATCGCGCTGACCCCCGACCTGCCGCGCGCACACCTTTTCGACGCTAGCAGTGGCGTTCGCCTTGTCGCCTGAACTCGCACCAAGCAGCTTCAAACAACAACCGAAGGAGGAGATGCAATGAGCGATAGCAATCGTCGTGATTTCCTGAAAGCCACCAGCGCCGTTGCGGTGGGCAGCGCCTTGGGCACCGGTTCCGCGTTGTTCCCGGCGGATGCATTTGCCCAGCAATACAAGGTTACCCCCGAAAAGGGCGCCAAGCTGCGGGTGTTGCGCTGGAAGCGTTTCGTCCAGGGTGACGAGGATGTGTGGGCGGCGAACACGAAGAAATTCACGCAGATGACGGGCATCGAAGTGCGGGTCGATGCCGAAGGCTGGGAAGACGTGCGGCCCAAGGCGGCGGTGGCGGCCAACGTCGGCAGCGGTCCCGACATCATCATCAGCACGATGGAGGACGCGCACCAGTATCCGGACAAGCTGGTCGACGTCTCCGACCTCGCGAACTACCTTGGCAACAAGTATGGCGGGTGGTACCCCCTTGCCAAGGACTATGGCATGCACGACAAGAAGTGGGTGGCGATCATGATGGGCGCGGCCGGCAACGCGATCGTCTACCGCGAGAGTGCGGTGAAGGCGGCCGGCTTTGACACCGTCCCGAAGGACCTGGCCGGCTTCCTCAAGCTTTGCCAGGCGCTGAAGGCGAAGGGCACGCCCTCCGGCTTCGCGCTGGGCAACGCCACGGGCGACTCGAGTTGGACGCACTGGCTGGTCTGGGCGCACGGCGGCAAGCTCGTGGACGCGAAGAACAACGTCGTCATCAACAGCCCGGAGACCGTCGCTGCGCTCGAGTACTCGAAGCAGCTGTACGAGACGTTCATTCCCGGCACGCTGTCCTGGCTTGACCCCAACAACAACAAGGCGTTCCTCGACGGCCAGCTCTTCCTTACCGCTAACGGCATCTCGGTCTACTACGCCGCGAAGACCTCGCAGGACCCGAAGATGCAGGAACTGGCCAACGACATCCAGCACGCTTACTTCCCAATTGGGCTAGACGGCAAGTCGCGCGAGCTGAATCTCGTGTTCCCGATGATGATCTTCAAGTACTCCAAGTATCCGAATGCCGCGAAGGAATACCTGCGCTTCATGATGGAGAAGGAGCAGTACGTGCCATGGCAGGAGGCCTCGATCGGCTACGTCTGCCATCCGCTGGCCGC
>JBKJSU010000001.1:0-5404 GCA_046594415.1 Casimicrobiaceae bacterium
GTTCGTTGCACCGAACCTCACGGCATCCGTTCGCAAGTACAACGACGCGGAACTTGTCGCGATGATTCGAAGCGGCGTACGCCCGGACGGGCGTGCCATGGTCGTGATGCCGTCGGAAGCGTTCGCTGACCTGACGGCCGAAGACCTGGGACGCATCATCGCGTTTCTGAAGAGCCTGCCCGCTGTCGATGGGCCAGGCCCAAGCGTCGCGCTGGGGCCCATTGGTCGCATCGGCATTGCAACCGGCAAGTTCAACGTGGCGCCGCAAGTCATCAGCGAAACCGTCTCGCCTCCAGAGGCAAAGAGCGAACAGGCAGCGTTGGGAAGATACCTTGCGCGAACGAGCTGCGTGCAGTGCCACGGCACGAACCTGCGTGGCGAGTCCAATCCGGACTTCGCCGCCCCGAGTCTGCGGGTGGTAGCAGCCTATTCACCGGAGGCATTCGCTGAATTGATGCGCACAGGTGCTGCGCTCGAGGGCAGAAAACTGGGCGCGATGCGAACCTGGGCAAAGAACAACTTATCGAAGTTCACGGACTCGGAGATTGCCGCACTGTACAGCTACCTGCATGAAGCACCGCTCTAAGGGTGCCCATGCGCGGCCCGTAGAACGGTGCCGGAAGATCCGCAATCACCATTCCGTCTGAAGCCTTTGGGTCGATTCCACCAGTTCGATTGATTGAGGTGCGCGCGTGCCGGACCCGCAGTAGTGGTCGGGTCGAAGCGGGCACATGCACCGACAACGAGGCGCCTGCCCGCCGCCGTTCTCAAATCCGCTACGCCAAGCGGTGGAGGCTGCCGCTACTTCGCGGTCAACTGGCGAATGGCGCCCGCCCAGTCCTCGACGTGATGGGCCGTGACGAGGCGGCCGCCGTCCACCGTGTGAATGTCGATCGTCATGATCCGGAAGGACTTGCCACCCTGCGGCATGCCCATGAACGGACCGGCGGGTGTCCCGCCGGCCTCGCTGCGCACGATGATGCGATTGCCGTCGACCAGCACGTCCTCGATCGTCCATGCGAGATCGGGAATGAGCTGGCCGAAGCCACGAACCTGCGCCACGAACTCCTCACGGCCCTTGAACGTGGTTTCGCCCGATTAGGAGCGCCGGTCGGCGGCCAGTGTGCGGTGAATCCACTGTTTGAAATTCATTCGGTGGTGTCCTTGTCGACGTTGCAAAGCTCCCGCTGTTGCGGGGCAATGGGGCTGCGGGGCAGTGCCCGTAACCCGATTGTGGACACGAACGCGCAACGATTCGAGGTCTAAAGGGGTACGCTGGCGATATTTTTTGGACACAATCGCGCAGGTGCATCGGAACGACTTTTCGTCGCGGTGGCGTGGCTGGCAGTGCGTATTCCGTCCGGAATTTCTGCTGCCGCGACGCCGCGACCAGGCGCTGCTGGAGGCGGGGTACGCCAACCTCGATGCGACGGCGACGCACGTCCGTCTCGACGTCCCGCGCATCGTGCCGCGCTGGCTTGCGTGCAGCAGATGGGAGCGGATGCCGGCCTCGCCCAATCCCCTGGCTTGCGCCATGCGCTGCTGCGCTATCAGCTCTATACGATGCTGCTGCAGTTGCGTCGCCCCATTTGTTCACTCGCCTCACGGTGCCCAACCTGTGCGTCGGCCCCTAGGAATGCGGCGGTCTATCCCCGCGCTCAACACGCACGCCCCCGCATGCGGAGTTTTGCCCCCCCCCGCAGCGGCTCGCGGGTTCGGGCTCTGACACATACCCGCCAGCATGAATCTCGCGTCGACTTTCTGTACCGAGTGTAGAGTCGGATTGTCACTATCACGCCGTTGAGGTGACAAGCGTCGACTTGATCGCAACCTGCGCCGGCGCGGACCATGCTTGCATCGTGGAGGTGAAAGAGAGTGAATCAACATCCAATTGCGCTACTGATCGAAAAGGCGGACAAGGCGATCAATGCGGAAGACTTCGACACCGTAGTCGATCTCTATACCGAGGATGCGGTCATGGTGGTCAAGCCCGGCAATTGCGTCACCGGCAAGGCGCAGATCCGTCAGGCCATGGAGCGTATTGCGGCGCATTTCGATTGCAGTCTGGATGTGCGACAGGCGGGAATGGTGATTCTGGAAACCGGGGACACTGCGCTTGTACTGGCGAGGACCCAGGTGTCCGCCAGGAACAGTCCCATGGTGGAACGCAAGGCAACGTATGTGTTCAGGAAAGACGCCGGGAATCGCTGGCTGTGCGCCATCGACAATTCATACGGGCATGAAGTGCTTGACGCAAGTGCCTGACCCCGTGCTCAACGCGGACGCCCTGCCCGGCCCTTCGCGCGCACGGTTGCCGGCGGTCGCGCGGAAGGTTTGGTCAAGACCGCGCTCTTGTTTCTGGCTTTCGGCAGCGCTGTGCGAAACTTCGGGCCGATGGGCATGGGCTATGCCGTCCTCTTCAAAGCAGCTCCAACGACACTTCCTCGTGACCAATACACGCGTGACACCTGACCTTGCGCGCAATCGGACGGGCCGGTATGCGGCTTGGTGCCAGTTCGTACCGGCGTGGCCCGCAGGTTGAATTGCCCGTCAGGCCACCAACCTGCGACAGCAGCGTTCCACGCGCGAGAACCGAGTCATGCCCATCGTCACCATCACCGTTCGCAAGCCCAAGTCGCGCGAATTCAAGGCCACGGTCCTCGACGCTGTACACGCGGCGCTGGTCAGCGCTGGCGTCAACCCTAATGATCGCATTCATCGCGTACTGGAACTTGACGCCGAAGATTTTCAGTACGACCCAACGTTTCCTGATGTCCGGACCGCGCGTCGCCACATGACATGTTGCGCCAGACCACAGAGGCCCCTGCATGCAAACAGTCCTTGTCACTAACGTCAATCAATACGCTGGCCCCGGTGTCGTTGCGACGCTCGTGCAGCGGGGGGCGCGCGTCATTTGCCATGACGCATCATTCATCGATTCTGCCGCATGCAATGCGTTTCGCAGTACCAGACCCGACGTCGAGTGCTTGGCGGCCCAGGAACCCGAGGCCCTGATGGCGGAGCTCAATGTCCGCGCAATTGAAATTGACGCGATCGTGTCGAATGATGTCTATCCCATCACGGCGCGGCCCATTGGCGAAATCGAGCCTGCAAACCTTCGCAACACGTTCGAAGCCGTGTTCATGTTCCCTGTGCTATTGGCCCCGTTGCTGCTGCCGGCCATGAAGGCGCGGGGCAGCGGCAGCTTCGTGTTCATTACCTCGGCCCGGCCATTGCGCCCGGAGCACGGGTTCGCCGTGCCAACCTCCATTCGGGCCGCCACCACGACATTTGCGTTGGCATTGGCCCGCGAAGTGGCAAGCTCCGGAATTCAGGTCAACGTCGTGGCGCCGAATTATCTGTACAGCGAGATGTACTACCCGCGTGCGCGTTTCGTCGACGACCCCATTGGCAGGGAAATCATCGCCGGCCTGGTTCCGATGGGCCGACTCGGCGCGCCTGAAGAAATCGGTGAACTGGTTGCTTTTCTGGCGTCGGGGCGTTCACGCTTTGTGACCGGCCAGGTGATCTACTTCACGGGGGGATGGCCGTGAAAAGGTGCGGCACGACATCGCTGCCGATTCTGGAGACTGCCGGCGGACACGTCATCAAGGTTCTTCCAGCTGCCTGTCGACGAACCTTACGACCGCGTGCGTAGGAACACAGTGCAACCGATCAGGAATTGGGCTTGTGCCACGCGCCCGAAGCCTGACCCGTCGCTGCGCGCCTATCGCCGATACTGAATGATGGGCGATCCTTTGAACTCCGTCCGCGCGAATTCCTTGTATCCAGATTTCTCGGCCACGCGAATGGATGCCCGGTTCTCCGGACTGACGATGCAGGATGTTGCCTTGCCGCCGAAGTGCCGGTCGCCCCAGGCAATCACAGCCTGGACAGCCTCGCTCGCCACGCCGCGCCCGTGCACCATCGGCGAGAAGACCCAGCCCGCTTCCGGGACCCCTTCGAGCGAAGGCGCGATGTCCCGCTTCCAGTCCGCGAACCCGACATCGCCAACGAAGCCGGGCTCGTCCTTCAGTTCGACGGCCCAGTAGCCAAACCCAAGCAACTTCCAGTGGCCGCAATAGCGCAGCAGTCGGGCCCAGCTCTCATCCCGCGATGAGGGCTTGCCGCTGATATGGCGCACCACGTCCGGATCAGCCCACATCGCCGCGAGAGGCTCGAAGTCATCAAGGCAATGCGCTCGTAATTTCAGGCGCTCGGTTTGGATCATGGGAACGGTCATGACGCCCGCCTCCGCTTTCAGGTCGATGGCCTGGAGTATGAACCTGCAAGCAAGACGAGCAGTTGCCGCAAGTTGCGCGCGTTCGCGATCATCCGGATTTCGCCCCGAGCCGGACCCGGAAGGGTTGCCTGAACGCGGTACACTTTCGCCAGTCCGAGCCCAAAGTCCTGTCGTTGCGGCCCGCGTAAATCGAGGGTCAGGAATATCGTGATTGCCGATGTCGCCATTCGCCTTGCAGTGCCCGCCGATGCGCAGCGCATCGCATCGATGTCGCGGGATCTGATCGAGTATGGCCTCCCTTGGGGTTGGCAAGCCGAGCGCGTTTCCCGGAAGATTTCGTCGACCAACACGAACGTCGTCGCCGTCGGACCCCAAGGGTCGCCTGAGGCCTTTGGAATCATGGAGTATTGGGACGACGACGCGCACCTTGTGCTGTTTGCCGTGCAAGCCACGCGCCAGCGCCGAGGAATCGGAAGCACCGTGCTTCTGTGGCTGGAGGCCGTGGCGCGTGCCAATGGATCGAGACGGATACGGGTCGAAGCCCGCCGCGAGAATGTCGCGGCCCGCAATTTCTACAACGAGCACGGCTACCACGAGCGAACGATCAACAAGGCCATGTACGGCGACACCGTCGACGGCATCTGCCTGGAAAAATGGCTTCGCACCGAAGGACCGCCGCCAGGTAATGCCTGACCTCGTGCACAATCCCTTCGCCTTACCCGGCGCGCCGACACGCGGCGCCATCATCGCGGGCATGGGCGCGGCCCGCTGATCTGCCAGCCTTTCAGGCGTCAACACAATTCATTCAGGTGCACGATGGGCAATCAAACGCTTGAAACCTGGCATCGGCTTGTGCGTACGCAAGATTCGGGTGGCCTGGGCACCCTGCTCTCGGAAGACGTGGTTTTCCATTCGCCACTCATGCATTCACCGCAACGAGGCAGGAAGCTGTCTGCCATGTACCTGGGTGCCGCGTTTCGCGTTTTCTTCAACCCGACCTTCCGCTACATCCGGGAAATCGTCGGCGAGTCGGACGCCATGCTCGAGTTCGAGACCGAGATCGACGGAATTCTGGTCAACGGCGTCGACATCATCCGATGGAATGCCGCGGGGCAGATCGTTGACTTCAAGGTCATGCTGCGGCCACTGAAGGCGATCAAC
>JBKJSU010000405.1:0-3619 GCA_046594415.1 Casimicrobiaceae bacterium
TCGTTTCACCACGGCGAAATGATCGACATGCTGCGCGCGACCGTGCAGCAATTCGCCGCCGCGGAGATCGCGCCGCGTGCCGCCGCGATCGATGCGACCAACCAGTTCCCCGCCGACCTCTGGCGCAGGATGGGCGACTTGGGCCTCCTCGGCATCACGGTCGACGAGGAGTACGGCGGCACCGGCATGGGCTACCTCGCCCATTGCGTGGCGATGGAAGAAATCTCGCGCGCATCGGCGTCGGTGGGGTTGTCCTACGGCGCGCATTCGAACCTGTGCGTGAACCAGATCCGCCGCAACGGCAACGAGGCGCAGAAGCGCCGCTACCTGCCGCAGCTGATCAGCGGCGAGCATGTCGGCGCGCTGGCGATGAGCGAGCCGGGCGCGGGTTCCGACGTCGTGTCGATGCGCCTGCGGGCGGACCGGCGCGGCGATCACTTCGTGCTCAACGGCAACAAGATGTGGATCACCAACGGCCCCGACGCGGATACGCTGGTGGTCTACGCGAAGTCCGATCCGCAGGCAGGCCCGAAGGGCATCACCGCATTCCTGATCGAGAAGGGCATGGCCGGCTTCACCACGGCACAGAAACTCGACAAGCTGGGCATGCGCGGCTCGAACACCTGCGAATTGGTGTTTGCCGATTGCGCGGTGCCGGCGGAAAACATCCTCGGCGCCGAGGGGCGGGGGGTCAACGTGCTGATGAGCGGCCTCGACTACGAGCGCGCGGTGCTCGCGGCAGGGCCCATCGGCATCATGGCCGCGTGCATGGATGCGGTGCTGCCCTACGTGCACGAGCGTTCGCAGTTTGGCCAGCCGATCGGCGAATTCCAGCTGATGCAGGGCAAGGTCGCCGACATGTACTCGACGATGATGGCGTGCAAGGCGTATGTGTACGCGGTAGCGCAGGCCTGTGACCGCGGCGAGACCACGCGCAAGGATGCGGCCGGTGCCATTCTCTATGCGGCGGAAAAGGCCACCTGGATGGCCGGCGAGGCGATCCAGGCGCTCGGCGGCAACGGCTACGTCAACGAATATCCCACCGGACGGCTGTGGCGCGATGCCAAGCTGTACGAGATCGGGGCGGGCACGTCCGAGATTCGCCGGATGCTGATCGGCCGCGAACTCTTCAACGAAACGAAGTAGGACAGGGAGACGATGAACATCGGTCCGGTGGTGATTGTGGGTGCGGCGCGCACGCCGATGGGCGGCTTCCAGGGTGACTTTGCTTCGCTGGCGGCCAGCGACCTCGGCGCAACCGCGATCCGGGCGGCCGTCGAGCGCGCGGGCGTGCTGCCGGCAGACATCGACAAACTGATCTTCGGCTGCGTGCTGCCCGCGGGACAGGGCCAGGCGCCGGCGCGGCAGGCATCGTTGAAGGCGGGGCTGCCGCTGGCGACCGGGTGCACCACCGTCAACAAGATGTGCGGTTCGGCCATGGAAGCCACGATCCTTGCACACGACGCACTTCTTGCCGGTTCGGCCAAGGCGATGGTGGCTGGCGGCATGGAAAGCATGAGCAACGCGCCCTACCTGATGCCGAAGGCACGCACCGGCTACCGGATGGGCCACCAGCAGGTGTTCGACCACATGTTCCTCGACGGGCTCGAGGATGCCTACGACAAGGGCCGCCTGATGGGCAGCTTCGCCGAGGATTGCGCGACCAAATATGCGTTTACGCGCGAGGAGCAGGACCACTTCGCGCTGACGTCGCTCTCGCGTGCGCTCGGTGCCAACAACGACGGCACGTTCGACTGGGAAATTGCGCCGGTGACGGTCAAGGGCCGCAAGGGCGACGTCGTCATCGACAGGGACGAGCAGCCGGCCAAGGCCACGCCCGACAAGATTCCGAACCTCAAGCCTGCGTTCAGCAAGGACGGAACGGTGACGGCCGCCAACTCGAGCTCGATCTCCGATGGCGCCGCGGCGCTGGTGCTGATGCGGCGCTCGGAGGCCGAGCGCCGCGGCTTGAAGCCATTGGCCGTGATCGTCGCGCATGCGACGCATGCGCAGGAACCCGCGTGGTTCTCGACGGCCCCGGTGGGCGCCATCGAAAAGATCTTCCGGATGACCGGCTGGACCACCAAGGATGTCGATCTGTTCGAGATCAACGAAGCGTTCGCGGTCGTCACAATGGCCGCGATGAAGGACCACGGTTTGCCGCACGACAAGGTCAACGTCCACGGCGGCGCCACGGCGCTGGGTCATCCAATCGGCGCGTCGGGTGCGCGCATCCTGGTGACGCTGATCGGCGCGCTGCGCAAACATGGCAAGAAGCGCGGCGTGGCGGCGCTTTGCATCGGCGGCGGCGAAGCCACCGCGATGGCAATTGAGCTGGTATAGCAATCGCCACGCTCGATTCCTGCTCCGTGCGCACAACGCGACCATGATCGCGCGCGACACGCTGCTGCCGTTCCTGCTGGCCGCGGTGCTGCGCGCCGCGCGCGCGGCGCGCTGGCTGGCGAAGCGACCGCTGTGGGCGACGGCGCAGCGGTGGATCATGGGTGCAACGTTCGCGGCGATCGCCGCCCGGCTGGCACTGGACGAACGCCGATGACCATGGCTGCGGCAACGAAGATGACCTACGGCAAGCTGGTGCTCGTCGCGCTCCTCTGGGGCGGCACGTTCATCGCCGGGCGCGTGGCGGCCTCGGAAATGCCGCCGACGACGGCCGCGTTGTGGCGCTTCCTCGTGGCTTCCGTGGCGCTGCTCGCGCTGTCGTGGCGAATGGATGGTGGGTTGCCGGTGCTGTCGCGGCAGCAGTGGATCGGCGTCACGCTGCTGGGAATGACGGGCGTCGCCGCCTACAACCTGCTGTTCATGTTCGGCCTTGAACGGGTGCCGGCTTCGCGCGGATCGCTGATCATGGCCTTCACCCCGGTGGCGACGCTGCTTGGCGCCGCGCTGTTCCTGCACGAACCACTCACGCGCTATCGCGTCCTCGGCATCCTGGTGGCGTTGACGGGCGTGACCATCGTGCTGGGACACGGAAATCCGCTGGACCTCTTCACCGGCCGGGTGGGCATCGGCGAAGCCGCGCTCCTCGGCTGTTCGCTGGCCTGGGTCACGTACACGTTACTGGGCAAGAGCATCCTGCGCGGCTTGTCGCCGCTTGCCGCATCCACCTATGCGGCGCTCACGGGCACCGCGATGCTCGCCATCGCGGCTGCCGGCACCGGCAATTTGATCGTGCCGCAGGCATCGTTGCAGGGCTGGGTCTCGCTCGTTTTCCTGGGCGTGTTCGGCACGGCCGTCGCATTCGTCTGGTTTTACGAGGGCGTGCAGGCCATCGGTCCGGCACGCACGGCGGTGTTCATCAACCTGGTGCCGGTTGCCGCAGTGACCTTCGGCGTGCTGCTGCTGGGCGAGCCGCTCGAGCTGTCGATGCTGACCGGCGGCGCGCTGGTCATCCTCGGCGTGTTCATCATCAACCGGCCGGCGGTGGCATCGCCCGCGGCCACCGTGACGGCGTGAAGCCATGCTACTGACCGAAGAACAGCAACTCGTGCGCGATACCATGCGCGCGTTCGCGCAGGAACAATTGGCCCCCAACGCCGCGCGCTGGGACCGCGAAGCGCACTTTCCGCGCGCGGAACTTAAGGCGCTTGGCGAACTGGGC
>JBKJSU010000199.1:0-7122 GCA_046594415.1 Casimicrobiaceae bacterium
GCCTGTGCGCCGGTTGCCTGCGCACGCTGGACGAGATCGCCGTCTGGAGCGTTCTCGACGACCACGAGAAGCGCGCCGTCTGGGCCGAGCTCGATGCGCGGCGCGCGGCAGCGACCCATCCGGAACAAGGCAACGGCACCGATGGCAAGCGCTGATTGGTACTTCGATTTCATTTCGCCCTTCGCGTATCTGCAGAGCGAGCAGCTCGCGTTGCTCGGCCCCTCGGTGCGGGTGCGCTATCGACCCGTGCTGTTCGCCGGATTGCTCAACGCGCATGGGCAGAAGGGCCCGGCCGAATTGCCGCGCAAGCGCGTTTTCACCTACCGCTACCTCATCTGGGAGGCGCAGCGGCTGGGGATCGCATTCAAGATGCCGCCCGAGCATCCGTTCAACCCGTTGCCGCTGCTGCGCCTGGCCATCGCGTGTGATTGCGCGCCAGAGGCGGTGCATCGGATTTTCCGCTTCGTCTGGCGTGACGGGCGGCTTCCCGATCTTCCGATCGAGTGGGCGGAACTCGTCGCGGCACTGGAACTTCCCGACGCCGACCGTCGCATCGCCACGCCGGAGGTGAAGGACGAACTCCGACGCAATACCGACGAGGCGATCGCGCGTGGGGTTTTCGGCGTGCCCACGCTGGTGATCGGCGAGGAACTTTTCTGGGGCGCCGACGCCACCGCAATGGCGGCGGACTACCTTGCCGCGGGTGGGCGGTGGACGGATCCGGAATACGACCGCGTGGCCGCGCTGCCCGCAGGCGCGGTGCGCCCGCCTGTCGCCGCGAAAGCCGGCGCCCGCCGCAGCGGGCGCTAGCCCGCCCCGTCAAATCCTGCCGTTGTCCGGAAAGCCGAGCGCAGCCCGGATGCCCGCAGCGGTGACCAGCGCCTCGTCCAGCGTGGCACCCAGGCACGTGACGTGGCCCATCTTGCGTCCCCGCCGCGGTTGCGACTTGCCGTAGAGGTGGAGCTTGGCCTGCGGATGGCGCAGCACGGCACTCCAGTCAGGTTCGCGCGGCAGGTCCCCGGCGCGCTCGTCGAACCAGAGATCGCCCAGGAGGTTGACCATCACGGCGGGCGTGTGCTGCCACGTGTCGCCCATCGGCAGCGCCGCAAGCACGCGCACCTGCTGCTCGAATTGCGAGGTGATGCAGGCATCGATCGTGTAATGGCCGCTGTTATGGGGGCGCGGCGCGATTTCGTTCACGAGCAGGCGGCCCGCGGTGTCGACGAACATCTCGACGCACAGGACGCCGCGATAGTCGAGCAGCGTGGCCACGCGCAGCGCGATCGCGCGGGCATCGTCGGCGAGCGCCGCGCCGATGCGCGCGGGCACGACCGAGACATCGAGGATGCCGTCGCGATGCAGGTTCTCCGCGACCGGCCAGGTGACCGCATGTCCGTGATCGTCGCGGGCGACGATCACCGAGACTTCGCACGCGAGCGGAACCAGCGCTTCGAGTACGCAGGGTTGCCCGCGCATCGACGCCATTGCGCCGCGCACCTCGTCGACCGTGCGCACGCGATACTGACCCTTGCCGTCGTAGCCCAGGCGGGCGCTCTTGACGATGCCGGGCAGCAGGCCGGACTGCAGCGTGGCCGCGTCCTCATCGCGGCGCAGGACGGCAAACGGCGCCACGGGCAGCGCATGCCCGGACAGGAACATCTTCTCGCTGATCCGGTCCTGCGCAATCGCGACGCTGGCGGCGGTGGGCGTGACACGCGCGGTACGCGCCAGGAAATCGAGCGCGGCGGCCGGTACGTTCTCGAACTCGGTGGTGGCGCCGGCGGCCAGTGCCGCAAGCGTCTCCAGTCCTTGCGCGTCGAGGTAGTCGGCGGCGAGGTGGCGGTCGGCGACGCTGCCGGCAGGGCTCTCGGCACCGGGGTCAAGCACCACCACGCGGTAACCCAGACTCTGGGCGGCCATGCAGAACATGCGGCCGAGTTGCCCGCCGCCCAGCAGGCCGAGCCACGCGCCGGGCGCGATCGCTGCCATCAGCGGCGCGCGCTCAGGTTGACGGCGGCACACGCATCGCGCGCGCCGTGGCGGTCTGCTTCAGCCGGAACGCGGCGAGTTTCTTGGCAACCACCGGGTCGGTGGCGGCAATGATCGCGACCGCGAACAGGCCGGCGTTGGCCGCACCGGCTTCGCCGATCGCAAACGTTGCCACCGGAATGCCCTTGGGCATCTGGACGATCGACAGCAGCGAATCCTCGCCGCGCAGATACTTGGAGGGGACGGGCACGCCCAGCACGGGGACGGTGGTCTTCGACGCCAGCATTCCGGGCAGATGCGCGGCGCCGCCGGCCCCGGCGATGATCACGCGCAGTCCCCGCGGTCCCGCATCCTCGGCATATTCGAACATCTCGTCGGGCATCCGGTGCGCGGACACCACGCGCGGTTCGTTGGGGATGCCGAAGGCGTCGAGCTGGACCACCGCGTGGCGCATGATTTCCCAATCGCTATCGCTGCCCATGACCACGCCCACCAGCGGTGCTGCCTTGCGCTGCGCCATCCTTCTTCCCCCGAAGCGTGCGGCCTGTTGATTTTAAGTTGAAATAGTAGCATCGGGCCCGTGTTGCCGTACCCTGTTCAGGGCGCGCCGGCGGAACAATTGCCGGGTAGCGCTTGTCTTCCACCAATCACCCACCCAGAATCGAAACGATGTTGACCCCGATGCACTCCCTGCGCCGCGTTGTCGCACTGATGCTGTTGGTCGCCGCCACTGCCGCGGGCGCACAGAGCGATGCCGATCTCCTCGCCGCCAAGTCCGCGTTCGACAAGGGTGACCGGGTGCGGCTTGCGGCGCTGTCGTCCAGGCTGGGCGGCCACGTGCTGGCGCCGTATGTCGAATACTGGCAGCTGAAGCTTGCCCTCGAAGACGCCTCGCCGATGGCCGTTCGCGCCTATCTCGACCGGTATCCCAGCACGCCGCTGGCGGATCGATTACGCGTCGAATGGCTGAAGACTCTGGCGCGAAAGGGACTGTGGGAGCGGTTTGCGGCCGACTATGCCGCGGTGCCCATCGACGACGCCGACTTTGCCTGCGTCACGTTGCTCTTCCGGTGGCAGCGCGACGGCGACGGCGCGCTGGCAGCCGCCAAGCCGCTATGGCTGACCGAGAAGGCCACGCCGGACGCGTGCGAGCCGCTTTTTGCCGCGCTGATCGCGCGCGGCGACATCAGTACCGGCGAGCGCAAGGCGCGTTTCCGTCTCGCGGTCGAGGCCGGCAATCTGCGCGTGGCCCAATCCGTCGGCAGCGGGTTGCCCGGCGCCGAGAGGATCACCGAGTCCGAATTGAGCGCCGTCCAGCAGGATCCGCTGGCCGCGCTGAATCGCGGCAACTTCGCCTTCAGCACCGGCAGCGGCCGCGAACTGGCGCTGGTGGCGCTGGAGCGGGCCGCCCGCAGCGACGCCGAGGTCGCGCGCGCGGGGTGGGTCAGGATTCGCGATCGGTTGCCGGCCGCCGACCGTCTCTATGGCAACGCGCGGCTTGCGTACCACGCCGCGCGGCAGCTCAACCCGTCGGCCAACACGTGGTTCCGCGAAAGCAACGGCGCGTCGATGAGCGCCGATGCTGCTGCCTGGCGCGTGCGCGCCGCGCTGCGTGCGCAGGCCTGGGACGACGTCCTGCTCGCGCTCGAGGCGATGCCGCAGGCGCAGCGCCAGGAGGCGGCGTGGCGCTACTGGCGCGCGCGGGCGCTGGCCAGCAAGGGTCGAACCGATGACGCCAATGCGCTGCTCGCCGAACTCGCGCCGGAGGTCAACTTCTACGGACTGCTCGCCGCCGAAGCGCTCGGGCAGCGCTTCGTGCTGCCGACCGGGGTTCCCGCGGCGCCTGCGCCCGCGACACTGGCCACGTTCGGGGGCCGCGCCGAGGTCAAGCGGGTGTCGAAGCTGGCCGAACTGGACATGCGGCCCGAGTCGTTGCGTGAATGGCAATACATCGTGCGCGGATTGGATGACGATGCGTTGTTGCTCGCCGCCGAGCACGCGCGTCGCGTGGGCCTCTACGACCGCGCGATCAACACCGCCGAACGCACCGCCGCCCGCCACGACTACGGATTGCGTTATCTCGCGCCTTATCGCGCCGATTTCGATGCTGCGGCCAAGGCCAACGATGTCGATGTGGCGCTGCTCTACGGCATCGCGCGGCAGGAGTCGCGCTTCATCCCCGAAATCGTGTCGTCTGCCGGCGCCATCGGCCTGATGCAACTGATGCCGGGCACGGCGAAGTGGGTGGCCAAGCAGACCGGACGCAACGACTTCCGCGGCAGCCAGGTCGTGCAAACGGAATTGAACACGCAATTCGGCGCGTACTACTTCAAGTATTGGCTGGATCGCCTCGACCGCATGCCGGCGCTGGCGGCGGCTGCCTATAATGCTGGACCGGGGCGTGCGCAGCAGTGGCGGCCCGTGACACCCCTCGAGGGCGCGATCTGGGTCGAGACTATTCCGTTCAACGAGACGCGCGACTACGTGAAGAAAGTGCTGGCCAACGCCATGGTGTACGGGCAATCGTTCCAGACGAGCCAGGAGCCGCTCACCGCCCGCCTCGGCGTGGTGACGCCTCGTGCTACCAATGCGCCGGGACCCACGGCCGCGGTGGCCGCGCCGTGAGCACGCAGCACATCGTCGTCGTCGGCGGCTCCGGTTTTGTCGGCCGCTATGTCGTCGCCCGTCTCGCGTCGGCCGGCCATCGCGTGGTGGTGCCCACGCGCCGCCGCGAAGCCGCCAAGCATCTCATCTTGCTGCCCACGGTTGACGTCGTCGAAGTCGACATCCACGACCCGCGCGCGCTGGGCACGCTGCTGGCCGATGCCGACGCGGTGATCAACCTCGTCGGCATCCTCAACGAAGGGGCGGGCGCCACGTTTTCCGGCGCGCACGTGGAACTCACCCGCAAGGTCATCGCGGCGTGTGACAGTGCCGGCGTGAAACGCCTGCTGCACATGAGCGCGCTGGGCGCCGATGCTGCCGGCCCTTCGCTCTATCAGCAGTCCAAGGGCAAGGCGGAAGAACTGGTGATGGCCTCGCCCTTGCGCTGGACGATATTCCGGCCGTCGGTGATCTTCGGCCCCGGGGACTCGTTCCTCACGCTGTTCGCGCGCCTGTCGCGGCTCCTGCCCGTCATTGCACTGGGGGCGCCCGATGCGCGCTTCGCGCCGATCTTCATCGGCGATGTCGCGCATTGCATCGTCACCGCGCTCAATGACGAACTCACGCAGATGGGCCGCTACGATTTGTGCGGCCCCAAGGTCTACACGTTGCGCGAAATCGTGCGGTATGTCGGCGAAGTGACCGGCGCCGTGCGGCCCATCATTCCGCTCAACGCGTCGCTGTCGAAACTGCAGGCCTTCATACTGGAGCATGCGCCGGGCAAGCTGATGAGCCGCGACAACCTGCGGTCGATGAGCGTGGACAATGTCTGCGACTGTCCGTTTCCGGCGGTATTCGGGATCACGCCCGTGCCGCTCGAGTCGATCGCGCCGGGCTACCTGGCGCCGGCGTCCATGCGCAGTGCGTTCGACGTGTATCGCGCGCACGGCGGCCGCTGACGCGGCGCACGGCAGGTCCTCCTCCACGCGTTCTCCTAATCATGGTCCGCAAGCGTCCGCAACTGTTTCGCGTGTTTCGTGTCGGCGGTTCGGTGCGCGACGAGATGCTGGGGCGCCCCGATGCCGATCGCGACTTCGTCGTCGTGGGCGCCACGCCGGAGTTGATGATTGCGTCTGGCTATCGGCCGGTGGGCCGGGATTTCCCGGTCTTCCTGCATCCGGAAACGCATGAAGAGTATGCGCTCGCTCGCACGGAACGCAAGCATGGGCGGGGCTACCGGGGCTTCGAATTCTTTGCGTCGCCGGACGTCACGCTGGACGAGGACCTGGCGCGGCGCGATCTCACGATCAATGCCATGGCGCGCGGGGACGACGGCGTCCTCGTCGATCCCTTCGGTGGCGCGGACGATTTGGCGGCAGGTGTGCTGCGGCATGTCTCCGCCGCCTTCGCCGAAGACCCGTTGCGCGTATTGCGCGTGGCCCGGTTCGCGGCGCGGTTCGACTTCACCATCGCCCCGGAAACCGAGGCCCTGATGCGCGCGATCGTCGCCTCCGGCGAATTGGCTACGCTCTCGCCGGAGCGCATCTGGCAGGAACTGGCCAAGGGCCTTGCCGCGTCGCATCCATCGCGGTTGCTGGCGGCGCTGCGTGCGTGCGGCGCGTTGGCGGCGCTGCTGCCCGAGGTCGACGCGTTGTACGGCGTTGCGCAGCCGCCGCGCCATCATCCCGAGGTCGACACCGGCGTGCACGTTGCGTTGGCGCTCGATTGGGGCGCGGCACGCGGCTTCGGGCTGCCCACCCGCTATGCAATCCTGGCCCACGATCTCGGCAAGGCACTCACGCCAACGACGGCGTGGTCTCGCCACCACGGTCACGAACGCGCCAGCGTGCGGCTGGCCGAGCGGCTGTCGTCCCGGCTGCGGGTGCCGCAGGACTGCGCGGATGCGGCGCGGCTGGCCGCGCGGTGGCATGGCGTCGTTCATCGTGCTGCCGAACTGCGTCCGGCCACGCTGCTCGAATTTTTCGGCGCGGCCGACGCGCTGCGCCGGCCAGAGCGGTTCGTCGCAGTGCTCGAAGCGGCGGCCGCGGATGCCTGCTCGCGCCCGGGCGCAGCGCAGGATTACGCGCCGGCGGCGATCCTGAACGCGGCGCTGGCCGTGGTCAGGCGTGTCGATGCCGGTACGATCGCCCGCAATGTGGTCGCGAAGAACGCCACCTCCGGGGCCGGCAGCAAGGGGCGCGATGCCGGCGATGCCGTGGCCAAGGCCGTGCGTTCGGCCCGATTGGCGGCGTTGCGGCAATGGCGCCGGGATAGCGCGCGAGCGCCGGCTCAGACCCGGTAGGCCACCGCCTTCATCACGTTCGCGGCGGCCTGCATCACGTTGCGCACGGGTCGGGGCAGCGGCAGCGCGCCGGCCGCCTCGGCCATGTCGGCATGCCGCGCTTCGTCGTCGCGCATCGTGCCGACGATCGCACGGCTCTTTTCATCCTGCGGCGGCAGCCGGTCGAGGTGCGAGGTGAGGTGTTCCTCCACCTGCCGCTCGGTTGCCACGACGAATCCCAGGTTCAC
>JBKJSU010000287.1:0-3536 GCA_046594415.1 Casimicrobiaceae bacterium
GATCAAGCTCATCCCGGTCGCCGATGTCGTGTATTTCCAGTCGGACACCAAGTACACGCGGGTCGTGCTGGCGGCAGGCGAAGCGCTGATTCGCACGCCGCTGAGGGAACTGCTGGCTGAGCTCGACCCGGACCGGTTCTGGCAGGTGCATCGAGGCACGATCATCAACCTCGACGCCGTGGCCGGCGTCCTGCGCGAGGATGCGGAGCGCCAGTTCGTCCTGCTCAAGAACCGGCAGGAAAAGTTGCCGATCTCGCGGCAATTCACGCACCTCTTCAAGCAGATGTAGGCATGCGACGTGCCGCGGGCGGCGCTTTCGCGCCGGCTGTTAGAATTTGGTGACCTGTTCGCGCGGGCGAACACCCACCCTTCCTTCCCCTCTGCCACCATGCTGCCTGTCGCCGTCTTTCGCTTTTCACCCACCGAGACGCCAGGTCGCTTTGGCGAATGGCTCACCGCGCACGCCGTGCCATGGGTGCTGGTGCCGCTCGACGAGGGCGTGCCGGTGCCCACCAGCACGGCCGGCTATTCCGGCGTGGGCATGATGGGCGGCCCGATGAGCGTGAACGACAAGCTGCCGTGGATGGCGCCGCTGTGCGGCTTCCTGCGCGAGGCGATGGGCGACGGCGTGCCGGTGATCGGCCATTGCCTGGGCGGCCAGTTGATGGCCAAGGCGCTCGACGCACCTGTCTCCCGCATGCGCGAGCCCGAGATCGGCTGGATGCACGTCGACGTCTGCGATCGCGGCGCGCGCCGCGACTGGTTCGGTGGCCTGCCGCGCCTTCCCGTCTTCCAGTGGCACTACGATGCCTTCGACCTGCCGCCAATCGCGACCAGGGTGCTCACCAGCAGCTTCGCCGCCAACCAGGGCTTCATCATCGACGATCGGCACATTGGTTTTCAGTGCCACATCGAAATGACCCGCGAACTCGTCGAATCGTGGTGTGGCAGCAGTGCCAACGAATTGCCGTCGCGTTCGAGCGCACACGTGCAAAGCGCCGCGGACATGCAAAGCGACCTCGAAGCGCGCCTGGCCGCACTGGGTGACGTTGCGGACGGCGTCTACACGCGCTGGGCCCAGGGCCTGCTCCGCTGATGGGCGCCATCCACGCGCTGCCCGATCTCCTGATCAACCAGATCGCGGCCGGCGAAGTCGTCGAACGGCCGGCGGCGGCGCTGAAGGAATTGCTGGAGAACGCGCTGGATGCCGCGGCGACGCAGATCGATGTCGATGTCGCGCAAGGCGGCGTCAAGCGCCTGCGCGTCGCCGACAATGGACGCGGCATCGACCGCGAGGACCTGCCGCTGGCCGTGGCGCGGCATGCGACGTCCAAGATCACGTCGGCGCTCGACCTCGAGGCCATTGCCTCGCTCGGCTTTCGCGGCGAGGCGCTGGCGTCGATTGCGTCGGTCTCCCGGTTGGCGCTGGTGTCGCGCGCGGCGGGCAAGCCGCATGCGTGGCGCATCGAAGTGGAGGGTGGCACCGTCAGCCCGATCGCGCCCGCTGCGCTCGCCTCCGGCACGTCGGTGACCATCGAGGAACTGTTCTTCAACACGCCGGCGCGACGCAAGTTCCTGCGCACCGAAGCCACGGAATGGGCCCACTGCGACGAAGCGTTTCGCCGCATCGCGCTGGCGCATCCGGTGACCGGCTTCACGCTGCAGCATAACGGACGCGTCACGCAGCGGCTCACGCCGGGTGGGCGGCAGGCGCGCGTCGAGCAATTACTGGGACCCGAGTTCGTTGCGCAGTCCGCGCTGGTCGACGCGGCCACGCCCGAGATCGCTCTGGCCGGCTTTGCCGTGCTGCCCGCGCATGCGACACAACGCGCCGCGCAGTATTGCTTCGTCAACGGACGCTTCGTGCGCGACCGGGTACTGCAGCACGCGTTGCGCGAGGCCTACCGCGACGTGTTGCACCACGACCGTCAGCCGGCCTACGCGTTGTGGCTCACGATCGATCCGCGGCGCGTGGACGTCAACGTGCATCCGCAGAAGATCGAGGTGCGCTTTCGCGATGCCGGCGCCATCCATCAATTCGTCCGGTACGCGGTGGAACGCGCCCTGGCCGCCACCGCGGCCGAGCAGCCGGCGTTTTCGGCGGCCGCACGATTGGGGCTGGTCGCGGCGCAGATGCCGCCCGGCTTCGCGAGTCATGGCACGACGACGGGACCGTCGGCGCCGTCCAGCCATGCGAGCCTCGCCACGCAGGCCGCGCTGGCATGGCCGGCAGGCGCTGCCACGGCGGGCGCCGCCGGCGAGCCGTCGTCGTTCTATGCCACGCTGTTCGGCGCGCGGCCTGCGGCGCCCGCGCTGCCGGCCGACGACCTGCATCCGCTGGGCTTCGCGCTCGCGCAACTGCACGGCATCTTCATCCTCGCCCAGAACCGCGCGGGGCTGGTGGTGGTCGACATGCACGCGGCGCACGAGCGCATCGTCTACGAGCGCCTCAAGACGTCGTACGACGCATCGCTGCCGGTGCAGCCGCTGCTGGTGCCCGCAACCTTTGCCGCCGAGCCGCTCGAGATGGCCGCGGCCGCCGACAATGTCGAGGCGCTCGAAGCGCTGGGCTTCGCGCTGTCGGCCATCGGCCCGGCCACGCTGGCGGTGCGCGGCGTGCCTGCGCCGCTGGCGGATGCCGATCCGGTCACGCTGGCACGCGCGGTGTTGCACGACATGCGCGAGTTCGGCGGCAGCGCCGCATTGACGGCGCGCCGCGATGAAATGTTGTCGACGATGGCCTGCCACGGCGCGGTGCGCGCCAATCGCGCGCTGACAGTGCCGGAAATGAACGCGCTGCTGCGGCAGATGGAAGACACCGAGCGTGCGGGCCATTGCAATCATGGGCGGCCGACGTGGTACCAGCTGCCGCTTGCCGACATCGACCGGCTGTTCATGCGCGGCCGATAGCGCGCGGTCCGTTGCAGCCCGCGATCCTGCTGATGGGCCCGACGGCGTCGGGTAAGAGCGCATTGGCGCTGGCGCTGGCGGAGCGCTTCGACGGTGAGATCGTGTCGGTCGACTCGGCGCAGGTTTACCTTGGCATGGACATCGGCACCGCCAAGCCATCAGCCGCCGAACAGGCACGCATCCCGCATCACCTCATCGACCTGCTCGAACCGACGCAGGCCTACTCCGCCGCGATGTTCGTCCGCGCTGCGCAGGCCGCGGTCGCCGCGATTCGCGGTCGCGGCCGCATGCCCATCCTGGTGGGCGGCACGATGCTCTATTTCAAGGCGCTGCAGGAAGGATTGTCGACGCTGCCGCAAGCGGATGCAGCGATCCGCGCCGAACTCGACGCATGGGCTGCGCGTGACGGCTGGCCCGCGCTGCACGCCGAACTGGCGCGTCTCGATCCGGTGACGGCCGCGCGATTGCCCCCCGGCGACGCGCAGCGGATCCAGCGAGCGCTGGAAGTGCAGCGCATCACCGGCGTGCCGCTGTCGCAGCTGCAGGGCCACCGCGCCGTGGCGCCCGCGACGCTGGGCGAGACCATCGCCATTGCGCTGATCCCGGGCGATCGCGCGCGTCTGCAC
>JBKJSU010000408.1:0-3148 GCA_046594415.1 Casimicrobiaceae bacterium
TTCGCGCGCGGCGCGCCAATGCATGTTTCCGGCGCAATTCCAGCTGATCGCGGCGATGAATCCCTGTCCATGCGGCTGGCTTGGCGATCCGCGCGGGCGGTGCCATTGCACGCCCGATCGCATCAGCCGCTATCGCGGGCGCATTTCGGGTCCGCTGCTCGACCGCATCGACCTGGCGCTGGAGGTCCCTTCGCTCGTGCCGGAGGCGCTCGCAATCCGCGCGGCTCGATCCGACTCCGACGTCAGGGCGAAGGCGGGCGATGCGTCTCCTGGCACATCCCAGGGCCTGCACGCCGATGAGCGAACTGCCGTCGTGCGGTCGCGCGTCATTTCCGCGCGGGCCCGGCAGCTTGCCAGGCAGGGCAAGCCCAATGCCCGCCTTGCGCCAGCCGAGATCGAGACGCACTGCGCCCCCGATGCCGCCGGGCAGGCGATGCTCGCACAGGCGATGACCCGCCTGGCCTTTTCGGCACGTGCCTATCACCGGGTGCTGAAGGTGGCACGAACGATCGCCGATCTGGCCTGCGCGGCGACGATCACGCCGCGCCATGTCGCCGAAGCGATTAGCTACCGCGGTGCCGAAACTGGCGCTGGCTGACGCCTGGGCACCCCGCGATTCGCGCGCCCGCCGGTCTCGGCAGGCGTGGCAGCTGGGGCGTCCGCGTGCTACCTTGGCGGACACGCGGCGGCAATATTCCGTCTCGTGTCTTCCATCTCCGATGCCTGGCCGGTGAGCATCCAGCGAAAACTTGTCGCTATCGTAATCGCCGACATCGTCGGCTATTCGCGGTTGATGGAGCGAGACGAAAGCGGCACCCACCTCAGGCTGCTTGCGTTGCGGAGCGAAGTGGTCGACCCCGCGCTCACTACGCACATCGGACGGGTCGTGAGCACCGCCGGCGACAGTTTTCTCGCCGAGTTCCTGAGCGCGACATCGGCCGTACGCTTCACCGTCGAGATCCAGCGGGAGATGGCGGCGCGCAATCGTGACGTTGCGCCCGACATGAAAATGCAGTTCCGGATGGGGATCAATCTCGGCGAGGTGATCGTCGACGGTCACGACATCATTGGCGACGATGTAAACGTTGCGGCGCGTCTCGAAGTACTGGCGGAGCCCGGCGGCGTATGCGTCGCGGCGTCGATTCGCGAGCAGATTCGCGACGACCTCGGGGTAGCGTTTGTCGACGCCGGGTTGCAGCAAATCAAGAACATCGCGAAGCCCGTGCGCATGTACCGAGTGGCCCTCGACGGCAGCGGCAACGCTTCCGGAGGAGGCGCCCCGCCGCGCACACTCGGGTCCGTACAGACGAGGACGCGGCGCCGCGCGCGCACGTTGTGGACGCTTGGCATCGCCGGAGCCGCAGCCGCCGGAGTCGTCGCCTGGGTATTCCTGCAGCATCTTCCACAGGAGGCTCCAATGGCGGCGGCGGCGCTGCAGGCCTCCCGCCTGCTGGTTGTCCTGCCGTTTGCTGCGCCGAAGGAAGATGCCGCGCTGCGCACCGTCGCAGATAACTTGACCGCCGAAATCACGCGGGCGATTGCCGATGCCCAGGGTGGCGGCGTCATCGCACCTAACATCGCGGCGCTTCTGCGCAACAAGGCGGTCGACGAGGTCGCGCTTGGGCGCGAGCTCAACGTTCGGTACGTGCTCGAAGGGGAATTGCATGCGGACGGCGATGACGTTGCCGTAACCGCACGCGTAGTCGACACCACGTCCGGCACACTGGTTGGCAGCAACCGGCTGGCGGTCCGCCGCGCCGATCTGGAGCGCGAGCAGCCGCGACTCGTCAATCGATTGTCGTACGAGGTGCAGAACATCGTAAGCAGTGCCGACGCGCGCAGGACCAATGCCAAGCCGATGGCCGCGATGACGGTGCAGGAGCTCACCGATCGCGCGCTGCTCCTGTCCGCCAGCGAAGACCGTGCGAAGTTGCGGGAGGGTCGCCGTTTTGCGGATGAGGCAATCCGGCGCGATCCGTCCGCCGCCCGTGCTTACACCGCGCGCACGGTGGTCACGTTCTCGGACTTCCTCGTGGACTTCACCGCCGACGGGGCGCGCCAGCTCGGCGACATGGACCGTGACTCCTTGCGCGCCACTGTCCTGGACGATCGCGACCCGCAGACCTGGATGGCGCGCGCGTTTGCGCTGCAGGCGCAGTCGCGGCACCTGGCGGCGCTTGATGCACTGGACCGCGCCCAGGCGCTCGATCCTTCGCATCATTGGACGCTGCGCGGTTTTGTGCTCATCCACGCGGGGAAATCCCAGGAGGCCCTCAAAATGATCGCCGAAAGAAATGCGCTTCTTGGCAACGGAGTGCACGAAAATCTGGCCGTGGTGTCTTGCTATGCAAACGTCCTGCTCGGAAACTTCCGCGGGGCTATGGGCGAATGCCAGCGTTCGGTGAACAACGACACGTACTGGGCCTACCTCGGACTCGCGGCAGCGGCGGCAGAAACAGGCGATGCGGCCGGAGCAAAGGCGGCGAGTGACGAGCTCATCCGACGTGTTCCGACACTGACCCTCGCAAGGCTCAGGGCGTGGAACTTCTCAACGAATCCCGTCTGGCGCGAACAGGTGGATTCGCGGCTCATTCCCGCGCTGCGCAAGGCTGGTGTACCCGAATAGTCGTACGACTACTCGCGCTGTGCGTACTACTTGCCGGTCGACATGACGCCATTCGGTCAAGCGTCCCGCTGACGGCCGCCACGCCGACATTCGCGGGCACCTCCGGCCACGCGCCCGAATGTGCGGAGGAGCGCAGGTAGGCGATGGCCAAGAGCGCGCCGAGGTTGCGGCCATCGAGTCGATCGCAGGGCGCTTGACGGCTGCGGTGGCGCTTCGCGACCGGGTGAGATCTCGCTCGTGCACCATGGGGCGCCTTTCCTGGATGAGCTGCAAGAGTGGGACCGGCGCGCGCTGGAGGTGCTGCGCGAGTCGCTCGAACCGGGCGTGATCCACATCTCGCGAGTGGCGCGGCAGGGCGATGAACGGGGCCGCACAACCCACGCGCGCCCGGTTGGCGAAGCTTCAGGTCAGTGCGGCAGATTGATGTTCGTCAGCGCGTCGCAACGGCCGGGCGATGCGCAGGTAATCGCACTGGATCCGGACAGGTAGTTGCGCACGTTGAGGTAGTACGTGCCGCCAGGG
>JBKJSU010000595.1:0-11705 GCA_046594415.1 Casimicrobiaceae bacterium
ATACTCGACCGCGCATTTTGCAGCGCGCACCAGGGCGATAAGCACAATGACGACAGGCGATCCCGGCAAGCTGGACAGGATTGTGGCCGCCGCGCGGCGTGCCGCAGCGGAACGCGATCTGGGCTACCGCGAGCGCGCGCTGAAGATCTATCCGTGGATCTGTGGGCGCTGCACGCGCGAGTTCACGCGCGCCAATCTGCGCGAGCTGACGGTCCATCATCGCGATCACGATCACGAGAACAATCCGGTGGATGGCAGCAATTGGGAGCTGCTTTGCCTTTACTGCCACGACAACGAACACCAGCGGCAGCTGGAGGCGGGCGGTTCCCTATTGGGTACCGGCAAGCAAGTGGGCAACGCGACGCATTCGCCCTTCGCCGACTTGAAGGCGATGTTGAGGGATCGAAATAAACCGGAGTAGCGCGCCCATGAGCATGATCAAGACAACGCCTATGTTCCTGCTCCTCGCCGTCCTTGCCGCCGCCTGCGGTGGCGGCTCGGACGCGCCGCCCAGCGTCTCCGCGCCGCCGCCGCTGTCCCTCGTCGTCATCGGCGATTCGATCGCGTCCGGCGAGGGCATCAACTACGGGTACACGTACTACAACGGCGATTTCTTTCCGCACGAGTGGTACGGCGGCATCGACAATCCGACATGGCAGGGCGACTACCAGCTCTGCCACGATTCCGCACTTGCCTATGGCGACGTGCTGGCGCCGCTGATCGGGGCCACGCTCACCAAGTTCGCGTGCACCGGGTCCACATACGATAACGGGATCACGTTCGACCGGCGCTACGGCGGGGTGTTATATCGGCCGGCGCAATTCGGTAACTGGTTGGGCATGACCAATCTCAACAAGGCCTACGACGACGCCAAGCCGGATGTCGTGATCGTCACGCTGGGCGCGGACGACGTGAGCTTCGCAGACATCTTCACGTTCTGCGCCACCGGCTACACCGACGCCGCGCAGGTGGCGGCGCTGGCCACGCACCCCGATCGGTCGCAGCAGTTACGCACCAATTTTGCCAAGCGCTTTCCGACCAAGGAAGCGTGGCAGAACCGGGCGCCACGCGCCGCCTCGTCGTCCTACTGCACCGCGGCCAATCCCGGCACGCCCATCCTCAATCTCTTCTGGGATCCGATCAACAGTGGGCTGATCGCGGGACACTACAAGAGCCTGATCGCGGCGATCAAGGCACGCGGCGCGCAGGCTGGCAAGGTGCCTCGGATCATCTTCACCACGTATCACCAGCCGCTGCCCGGGCCGCAACAATCGGACTATTGCCTCGACATGGGCGACATCGTGCGCGACGAGACCAACTACTTGATCTCCCTACAGAACACGCTGAAGGCGACGTTGATCGCGGCCGTGAGCGGGATCGATGGCGTCTCGGTCGCCGACATTTCGGGTGTCGTGGCGGGACACGAATACTGCACCCCACATCCGTGGGCCTACGGTCTCAGCGTGCTGGCGCACAACGATGCGAGCCTCGCGCCGTTTCATCCCATACCGGAAGGACAGGCCGCCATTGCAGCGGTGCTGAAGCAGAGCTTTCCCGGGCGCTAGAACGAAAACACGCCGCGCCCCGCAACCGGGGCGCGGCGTGAAAATCATCGCCTGATCAGGTGGGCTTCTTGCAGAACACCGGAGGATTGTAGGCGGGCTTGTAGCAGGTGTTGCCCGCGCTTTCGATCTTCGAGCTGGGATCCTGGAACTTGACGTTCCACCCGGCGGCCACATCTTCAGGGAAGCACTCGATGTCGGGTGCCCCCGTGGGCTTGCTCAGCGTGTCGAAATTCTTCGTGAGCTTGAACCCGATACCCCAGCAGCCGCCCTCCGGGCACGCCGTATCGTTGCCGGCCCACTTGCAGACGGCCGCCGAGCAACCCGGTTCCGGTTGCTTGGTGATCGGGTTGATGGCGCAGCCGCACACGTTCGCGGTATCGAGCTTGCAGAACGTCGACGGTCCGCATCCCTCGGCCAGGCCAGCCTTGTAAGCGCTTTCGAATTTCTTATCGTCGGTCATGTCCATCGTGACTTCGAGGATGCCCGTCTTGGGGTCGTAGGTTTTCGCCCAGTGCTTCGGCATCCTCAGATCGGGCTGGGGGGGGTCGCATGCGGGCGGACAGAACACCGGCGGTTGCTTGCGAACATCGACACGCACGGGCCACACGTCCTTTTTCGGGTCGAAGGGGTTCGGATCGCCTTCCGGCGACTTGCCGACATAGATCTTGTACGACTGGCGCGTGGTCGGCTTGGCATACAGCAGGAAGCTGTAGTACGTCTTGTCGGCCTCGAATACGCTGAGCATGGCGGCCTGGGGTACAACCGGCTTCTGGACGATCTGCGACTGCGTATCGGCGCTAATGGTGGTGTCGATGTAGTAGAGACCATTGTTAGCGGCAAGCGTGCTCCGCTGCCCGGTCGCCTGGCCGCTCATGCGAATGAAGTGCCGCGGATACGTCAGTTTGGCCGGTGGGTTGGTGTATTGACGATACATCGGCACCCCGGCGCACAACTCGTTCGTGCAGGCACTGTTCCATTTGGGAATGTCGGCGCCATTGATCTTTGTATTGCCGCACGAGCCGGAGACCGCGCATGCGGGAAACACAACCGAGGTGACATAGTCGTAGGGGCTTTGGTTGGCGGTTCCATCCGACGCACATTCAATCTGCTCCACCGGTGCGCTGAAGAACGGGTCCTTGTTCACCGAGATCGTCTTCGACCACCC
Source organism: Casimicrobiaceae bacterium (assembly GCA_046594415.1). Classification (GTDB taxonomy): domain Bacteria; phylum Pseudomonadota; class Gammaproteobacteria; order Burkholderiales; family Casimicrobiaceae; genus VBCG01. The sequence goes on from JBKJSU010000595.1 coordinate 2,731, forward strand.
GGTCAGCGATCCGTCGTCATCGTTCAATTCGGTCTGGCGGTCGACGTCCGTATAGCCGTTGAACATCCCGTCGTTAGCGTTGCAGTAGGCGGCCTGGGCGGCCTTGAAATCAGTCTTGTACGTCGTACCCTCGAACAGTGGTTGGGTCACGAAATGCCGGATGTCGACGTTCCTGAAATACAGGTTCTCCGAATGGAATGCCGGGGGATAGTAGAAGCCGTTGGGCTGCTTCCAACCGATGGCAGTGTTGGGCATGTAGCATCCGGACGCATCCTTCGGCAGGCCGAGGATATTGGCGGCAAGCCAGTCTGTCGCCGGACAGACGCCGCCGGGACACTTGGGGGATTCGGGTCGGCCCTTCGTGATGTTGATATAGGCATTGGACGACTGGTACGCCGGGCCGTCGTAAATGTTGTACATCCGCTGGTTATTACCAAAATTCGAGCGCGGAAAAGCGATGCCGTCGGGCTCGCTGACGCAGCGATTGTTTTCGCCACCGCCGGACTTGCACTTGAGCGCGCCCGGCTGCGGATTGAACGGGCTCAAGTGCGACGTGAACGGTGTTGCGGCATTACCCGGTGCCGTTGGGAACTGCGTCTCGCCGATGAACGCGGTGCGATAGACGAGTCCCCAGTGACCGTACACGGCATCGGACTCGGTGTAGCCACCGCCGGTGACAATCGAGAGGCCGGAGCCGAACACGTCCGTGATGAAGCTGTTGGTCACCAGGTACCAATGCGGGCGCAGCCACATGACGGCGTAATTCTGCTCGACCCAGTTGAAGGACGTCGTATACCGGTCGATCACGGTGACGACGCACATGCTGATATCTTCCTTCTGTGAACCGCATTGAAACGCCGTCCTGCATGATTCATCGTTCGCGTCGCACTTGGTGGGGAAGCGCCCGCCGCCCCCGATCTGCGGGTAATAGGCTTGCGCCTCCTTGTACTTGGCCTGGTTGCACGCCCATGGCACGTACGGATAGGAAGCCGGGTGCGGCAGCTTCCCTTCAGGCCACGTGGGATTGGACTGGTCGCACGGCTCGGGCGCCAGCGGATTGGGGATCGCAGCGATGGTGACGTAGTTCGCCAGGTCCTTCCCGACGCCTTTGCATGACGGTCCGTTGCCGATGACGTTGAACGACATTGAGGCCGACGAGCAGGAATTGCCGACGAAACTCTTTACCGGCGTCAATCCCGCACGGTCGGCTGTGTTGTTTGGCGCGCCCATCTGGATGACGGCATAGCCTTCCCACTTCTGGTCGCGGGAATGGCCGCTGACGCCGCCGGGGAGCATCCAGTAGCAGGCGCCGCAACCGCTGGCGCCGACCGCCATGTTGCCTTCGAAGCGGTTCCACGCGTTCATGATCCAGAATATCGACGGATGGTCGTAGTCCGAATAGAACGGTACGTTCTCCTCCTTCAGGACGTCCGGATTTGGTTGGTTTGGATCCTGGATACGCTCGTGGGCGAGGATGCCCGGTACGTTGCGCGGGTTGTCGGGATATTTGATCGCGGCGCGCGCGTAGATGCCGATGTTGGAGATCAGGTTGTTGTCGATCTCCGTGCCTTCCTCGAGGTAGTAGCCGTGGCCGATCGACTTCCAGCCGACGTTGCGCGCCAGTGTCACGTTGTGCGTGCCATGGATCGTGTACCAGCGCGTCATCGATTCGTTGACCGTGGTGTCCTTGACGAACGTGTCCTTCGGCGCCTTGCGCGCGAGATGGAAGTGAACGGGATAATGGGCGATGCGGCCGCCCTGGCCCATGTTCTCGAACTCGACACCCTGCACCTGGAATTTGAGCAGGCCCTGGCGGGCCACGGTGTGTGCGCCGAAGTAGCTGCTTTCCGGGAGTGGCACCGTGGGGGCCAAGCCATCGGAGACGATACGGATGCTGCGCGTCAGCAGTGCCACCGCAGCGCGGTTCTCCATCTTCGGGGTGGGAAGGCCAAGCCGCGCCGGCACCGCGTTAGGGCCGTTTTCCGACAGGTCGAATTCCGTGCCGTTGTGGGTATAGGTCAATGCCTCCGTGAGCTGGAAGGTCTTGTTGCTGCTACCGACGACAGGGCCCTTGATCTGGCGCTTCTCCGAGTGTCCGGGCACAAAGTCGGTGGTCGACACGACGATCCAGTCGTTTTCCCGCCAGTCGACCGGTTGGTCCAGCGTAATTTGCGTACCGCCGCGAGCGGTGATGGCCAGGCGCCGCCAGCTGGTGCCGCTACCCGTCTTCGCGATGAGGTCGGGGTCGGTGCCGTCGACGATGCTGCCGTTCTTGCCCAGCAGCAGCAGCGTGCCGCCGTACGACACACCGATCACCTTGTAACCGAAGTAGCCCGGCATCTTGGTGACCGGGTCGAGACCGCCGTCGTAGGTCAGCGGATGGTAGCGATAGAACCAGTCCGGGGTGGTGCCGTTTTTCATGTCCACCTTCTTGTGGACGAGCGGACGGGGCAGCGGACAATTGGCATGCTGATCCATCGGATCCGGCGGAATGGCATCCGGCTGCGAACACCAGATGGGAAGCGGAATGCCGCAGTTTTCCATGTGGCACGGGATGCCGACACCGTTGAGCGGATCCTTGTCTTCCATTCCGTAGAGATGAATGGTGAGGACCGCGCCGGGCTTGGTACCGATGGGCGCGGGCTTCGGATTTTCCCGATCGGTGATGTCGTAGCCGGCGACCATCGTGCCGCCGTTTTCGATCAGGATCGATTTGGCGTAGAAGTCGGTCTTGCCGTCCATGAAGATGAGGGTGCCGCCATCGATGATGTTGACGTTCTTGAAGGTGTAGCTGCCTTCCGGCACGATGCACTTGGCCCTGACCACGAGGTCTTCATTGGTCCCGCCCGCCGGCACGACCGGGTTCTTCTTCGTGCACGGCGGGTCCGCGGCGGCTGCGATTTGCGGCGCGACGGCAAACGCTGCGGCGAGGATCAGGATTCCGGACAGGCGGGTCAGGGTGCTGGGCATGAGGCTCTCACTGGAAAGGTATGACGTCGCCAATCGCCGTCGGACGCGCGAGCACCGAGGCTAGCAATGGACGCAATGCGGGTCAAGCCGCAAGAGTTGTACACGGCAATATGCGCCAAAGCGTCGGGGCAAAGAGGGCGTCCGCGGATCATCCCGATTTCCCTTTGACGGGCCGAACTGCGTTTCCTCAATACGCCTTGGAGGACGTCGGCGCGTCGAGAGTGCGCATCTTCGCCATTACCTGCTGCGCGCCGGCGGCCATCAGCCGCGCGTCGGAACTTATCGTGACGAACTGAAAACCCTTGGCGATGCGCTTCAAGGCGGCTTCGGGCGTGGCGTTGTGAATGGCCGCGACGACGCCGTGCGCCTTGGCACGGTCCAGGATGTGGTCGATGGCTTCGGCCACCGTGGGCTCGACGTCGTCCATCGCCGCGTTGCAGCCCAGCGCCAGCGACAGGTCGGACGGGCCAATATAGATGGCGTCGAGGCCTTCGACCGACAGGATCGCGTCCAGGTTGTCGAGCCCCTTGGCGGTTTCGATCATTGCGAAGGCGACGATCGTGTCGTTGGCGTGCTGCGGATAGTCGGCGCCGCCATACAGCAGCGCGCGCACCGGGCCGAAGCTGCGCGTGCCGCGCGGCGCGTAGTGGGTGTACGCCACCAGGTTCTGCGCGTCCTCGCGCGTGCTGACCATCGGGCAGATGACGCCATACGCGCCTGCATCGAGCGCCTTCATCAAAATGCCCGGCTCGAGCCACGGCACGCGCACGACCGGTACGGTGGCGGTGGTGGAGATCGCCTGCAGCATGCCGACCATTGCCTGGTAATCCACCACGCCGTGTTGCAGGTCGACGGTGAGGGAGTCCCAGCCCTGATGCGCCATCGTCTCAGCGGAGAATCCATTGGGAATGGCCAGCCAGCCGTTGACGGCGGCGCCGCCGGATTTCCAGATGGTGCGCAGGCGGTTTTCTCTCATCGTGCGGCTCCGATAGAACGTTGTGCAAGCGGCGGGGCGCCGCGACAGCGGGTCACTCGATTGATCAGGACTATCCAGGCGTGCTCGTCGCGCCGATGGGTACTTTAACGCATGCGGTAGAGTTGCGATTGGCGATCGACTCCGCGCACTCGCCGCTGAAGGACACGCATGCCCTTGCCCGACTCACCCGAGCGTACGGAGCTGCATATCCGGCGCATTGAATTCCGCGGCTACCGCCGTCCCGACGGACTCTATGACATCGACGGTCGCATCGTCGACACCAAGACCTCCGCGATTCGCCTCGAGGGCCGTTCGATCGACCTCCCCGCGGGCGCGCCGATCCACGACATGTGGCTACGGCTGGTCGTGGACGAGGATCTCCTGGTCCACGACATCGTGGCTGTCACCGATGCGAGTCCCTATCCGGCTTGCCCCGAGGCGACGGCGGCGATGGCCGTGATCGTCGGCCAGCAGATCAAGGCCGGCTGGTCCAACATGGTGAAGAGCAAGTTGGGCGGCGCCATCGGCTGCACGCATTTGATGGAGCTGCTCATCCCGCTCGCCACGGCGGCGTATCAGACCATGGTCGGCGTGCGCGCCAGCCGGCCCGATGTCGTCAATCGCCTGGGGCGCCCGGTCAAGATCGACAGTTGCTATGCGTATGCCCGCCAGCGCGATGTGGTAAAGCGGCGTTGGCCCGCGTTCCATACGGACAACGGGCAAGCCGCAGCCGAGGACGACGCGCAATGATGTCGAGGCGGGCCGCGCGTTGCCATTGGCTAACGCGCGGACGGGAATCGGACTGCGCAAGGTAACATCGCGGCCATGGGACCACTCACCGGGTTGCGCGTGCTGGAGTTCGAGGCAATCGGACCCGGCCCGTTCTGCGGCATGCTGCTGGCCGACATGGGGGCCGATGTGCTGCTCGTCGACCGGCCCGACGATCCGGGTCTTGGCATCGGCGCGCAGCGCTGGTACGACGTGATGGCGCGCGGGCGCCGCTCGGTCACGCTCGATTTGAAGCGCCCCGACGGCGTGCGCGCGGCGCTAGAAATTGCCGCGCGAGCCGATGCGATGATCGAGGGCTTCCGCCCCGGCGTGATGGAGCGGCTGGGACTGGGTCCCGCCGTCCTGCTTGCCCACAACCCGAAGCTTGTCTACGGCCGCATGACCGGTTGGGGCCAGGACGGCCCGCTGGCCGCGCGCGCCGGGCACGACATCAACTACATCGCCCTGTCAGGCGCGCTGCACGCGATGGGGCGCAAGGGCGATGCGCCGGTGCCGCCGCTGAATCTCGTCGGCGACTTCGGCGGCGGCGGAATGCTGCTGGGCTTCGGCATCGTCTGCGCGCTGCTGGAGGCGCGGCAGTCGGGGCGGGGGCAGGTGGTGGATGCGGCAATGGTGGAGGGCGCATCGCTCCTCACCACGATGTTCTGGGGCATGCAGGCGGCCGGACGCTGGAGCGATGTACGCGGCGACAATGTCCTCGATTCCGGCGCGCCGTGGTACGACACCTACGTCACCCGCGATGGTCGGTACGTTGCGGTCGGCGCGATCGAGACCAAGTTCTATGCGGAGCTGCTGCAGCGCCTCGGCCTTGCCGGCGAAGCGCTGCCCGCGCAGCACGACCGGAGCGGATGGCCCGCGCTGCGTGCCCGCCTTGCCGCCGTGCTGGCGACGAAGACGCGTGACGAGTGGTGCGCGATTTTCGACGGGTCGGATGCCTGTGTGTCGCCGGTGCTGCAATTTGGCGAGGCGGCGCGACATTCGCACGCCACGGCACGCCACGGACACGTCGAGGTCGGGGGTGTCACGCAACCGGCGCCCGCGCCGCGGTTTTCGCGTACGCCGGGGGCGGTGCGCGGCGCGCCGCCGGCGCGCGGCGAAGGCGGCCGGGCCGCGCTTGCCGCCTGGGGTTTCGCGGCTGCTGAGATCGAGCGTCTCGCCAGCCTCGGCCTGGGTTTCGACATTTCGTAACGGCGAGAACCTGATGTCGAACAACGTTGGGGCCGCGATGAAGCGGGTTGCGATGGCCGTGGCGTTGGGCCTCGTGGCCACGATCGCCAACGCACTGTGGGTGGATGCGCAGACGCGCGCAGCCACGGCGCGCACCGGCGGTCATCTCATGTCGACGGACATGGCGCCCGCCAACGTCATGGTCGAAGGCGCAGGCCCACCGATCGTACTCATCCACGGCTTCGGCGCGTCGATGGATTGGTGGAACGCGATCGCGCCGGCGCTGGCAATCGACCATCGCGTGATCCGCATCGACCTCATCGGCCACGGCGGCACTGCGGCGCCCCGCGATGGCTATGCGACCGCGCGGCAGGCGGCGCTGGTGGCGTCGGTGCTCGACCAACTCGGCGTCGACCGCGTGACGGTGATCGCGCATTCGATGGGCGGCGAGGTTGCCACCGCGCTGGCCGAGCGCAAGCCGGCGCGCATCGAGCGGATGGTGCTGATCGACACGCCACCGACTCCCGACACCGCGTTCACGCCGACGATGCAGGCATTCATGATGCCCGGGGTCGGCGCACTGATGTCGCATTTCGTGGGCGACGATGCGCGACGGCAGATGCTGGCCTTCGCCTTCGCGCCGGGATATCCGGTTGCCGAGCGGTTTGTCGCGGACATGAAGCAACTGACCTACGTCGCGTTTCGCGACGCGTACGACGCCTCCGTGGCGTATCGCAGCACGATGGCGCTCCCCGCGCGGCTTGCGGCGCTGGCACCCGCGCCGCCGCTCCTGGTGCTGGTGGGCGCGCAGGATACGGTCGTGTCCGTCGACCGTGCGCGGCTCTACGCAAGCGTGCCGGGCGCGCGGTTTGAGGTGATCGATGGTGCCGGCCACTCGCCGATGGTGGAAACGCCGGCCAGGACGCTGGAACTGATCCGTGCCTTCCTGCCCGCGCCGTCCCGACCCTAGGCGCCGGCGGCGTCGGCCTTCGCGAGGACGGTCCGCCGTACCAGCGCAACGTGCTCGCGCAGCGTGTAGCGCTCGCTCGCATAGCTGACCGGCGTGGGAATGCGGTGCACTGCCTCCTCGATGCGGTCGAGGTCCGCCAGCCACTGCTGAATCGGCAGCGTGCCGTCGCGGGTGGCGATGTCGCGCTCCAGCAGCGCCAGCTCGCCGTACCAGCGATAGATGCGCGAGCGCACGCGCCAGCGCAGGAACTGCGGCAGGTAGTTGGCCAGCGGCACCAGCACGGCCAGCAGCGGCACGACGATGATCAGCATCCGCTCGATTAGCGACGCCACCCAGAACGGCATGATCCGGTACAGGTAGGTCGGCCCGAAGCGCCGGTGCTGGTCGGCGTCGGCCGACACCGGCACATCGAGTGGCGCGATGCCCGGAAACTCGCCGGCGTTTTCAAAGTAGCCTTGCTGACTGTGGATCTCGCGCGCGGCATCGATCAGCACGCTGATCAGGGCGGGATGCATGTCCGCGCGGGCGACGAGCATGGCCTTGGTGCCGACCAGCTCGATATTCGTGTCCGGGATGTCGAGCGCCAGGTCGATCGTGCCCTTGGGTAGCGTCAGCCTCGACATGAACGGAAAGCGGCGCTGGTAGGCCTCCGCGCGCACCATCGACACCAGCTTCAGCGCGGGATCGCGCAGCGCCTTCTGGATCGCCGGACTGTCGGCGCCGCCGACGAAAAAGGCGACGTCGATTTCGCGCTTCTGCAGCGCCTGCACGGCATCCATGCCGCCGCTGGGGCGGATGTCGGCGTCCGCGGCCTTGATGCCGTTGACGTTCATCAGCAGCGTGGCGAGCGCGTGGGTGCCGCTGCCGACGGGGCCGGCCGCGATGCGCTTGCCGGCGAGCTGATTGATCTGCGTGACCGCCAAGTCGTCGTGATGAAACATCCACAGCGGCTCGTAATAGAGGGTGGCCAACATCGCGATCGAGTCGACCTTGGCGCCCGCCGCCGTGGCCACGCCGCCCTGCATGAACGCAACATCGACCTGTTCGCGCGGATCGAGCAGCAGGCGCAGGTTTTCGTCGGCGCCCATGGTGGCGCGCTCGACGACGCGGATGCCGTCCACGGCGAGTCTGGCCTTGTAGCGCGATGCGAACTGGTGATAGAGCCCGGTGTCGGGGCCGGTGGCCAGCACGATCGATCGCGGCGGACCCGGATTAAGGAACAGTGCCGAGACCCACAACGCGAGGCCGACCAGCAGCGCGGTCAGGACCGCAATGCCGATGCGCGTGCGGCGGGTGAGCAACGCGAATTGTTCAAACGCCATGGCGCGCAAGGGGGACCGCGCTGGGGACGCTCTAGTGCGGCAAGCCGGCGATGCTCTGGCGCGCGGCTACCCGGGCCAGGTTCTGCTGCAGCGCGCGGTGTTGTCCGGCGCTCATCGGCCCGCCGCTGCGCGGACGCACCGCGCCCGAGGCAACTGCGTGGTCGAAGCGTCCGGTAAAGTCGGTATCGGCGCTGGCAAGTTCGTCGAAGGTCTCGACGGCGAAGTCCCGGAACCAGCCGGTGGCAAGGTCGGTGCAGATCCGGTGCAGCGCGTACAGGTACGCGTGGGCGGGATTGCAGGGCATGTTCAACGCGCGCGCGGGGATCACCACGCGCTCGAGCGCGATCGCGTGGCATTCCTCGCGCACCAGCCGGCCGCGATCGAGGGGGGACATCCGTTCGAAGCTGTGGCGCGGAATGATGGCCAGCGACCGGTCGTCCTTGGCCTTCAGGTAGAGCGGCTCGTCGTAGTAGCAGGTGGTGCGGTGCAGGTCGTCGTGCTCGAAGAGGCGGATGTCGTCGTGCTTGAACTCGCCGAAGAACGCTTCGTTGGGTGCGCGCATCGAGGCGCGATGGACGGGCGGCGTGCGCGCCTCGACGTCGCGACGCAGCGCGGCGTACGCCGCCGTTTCCGCGGGCGTGATCGCGGCGGCGGATACCAGCGGACGCAAGCGCTGGAACGCCTGCATCCGCGGCAGCCAGCCGCGGGCGTCGAGCAGGCACGCGCGACTGATCAGCAGCAGTGATGCCAGCCGCGCCCCGGGGATGGCGCCCGCTGGCGT
>JBKJSU010000097.1:0-4718 GCA_046594415.1 Casimicrobiaceae bacterium
GGCCACCGACAGCGCCGGCTGGCTGATGAAGCATTTCACCGCAGCGCGGCCGAAGTTGCGCTCCTGCGCCACCGCGACCAGATACTTGAGTTCGTTGAGTGTCACGACAGCCGGCGCTGCGCCAGGAAACGGGCAAAGCCGGGACCGGTCTCCGGGTGCTTGAGGCCGAAATCGACGGTGGCCTCGAGATAGCCCAGCTTGCGTCCGCAGTCGTAGCGGCGCCCGTCGAAGCGATAGGCCAGCACGCGTTCCTCGAGCAGCAACCGGGCGATGCCGTCGGTCAGCTGGATCTCGCCGCCCGCGCCCGGCGGCATGGTGCGCAGGTGGTGAAAAACGCGCGGGGTCAGCACGTAGCGGCCCACCACCGCGAGCGTCGACGGCGTACTGCCGGGCTGCGGCTTTTCCACGATGCGGGTGATGACCGACGCAGGCGCCGCCGGATCGGCCGTCTCCACGATGCCCCAGCTGCCGACGTCTTCGGCCGGTACTTCCATCACGCCGACGATGGAGGCGCCCTCCCGCGCAGCGAGACTGACCATCTGTTGCATGACGGGCACACGCGCATCGATCAGATCGTCGGCCAGGATCACCGCGAAGGGCTCGTCGCCCACCACGGGCGCGGCGCACAGCACCGCGTGGCCGAGTCCCAGCGCCTCCGACTGGCGGATAAAGATGCAGTTGATGCCGGGCGGCGTCGCGGCCTGCACGGCCTCGAGCAGCGCCGACTTGTTGCGCAAGGCGAGCTCGGTCTCCAGTTCGTAGGCCTTGTCGAAGTGATCCTCGATGGCGCGCTTGTTGCGGCCGGTAATGAAGATCATGTCGGTGATGCCCGCGGCTGCGGCCTCTTCCACCGCGTACTGGATGAGCGGCTTGTCGACGACGGGCAGCATCTCCTTCGGGCTGGCCTTGGTCACGGGGAGGAAGCGGCTGCCGAGGCCGGCGACGGGAAATACGGCTTTGGTGATCGGTTTCATGGTGCCTTCGTGGCAGCGCTACGCTGCGCGATGAGTTCCTGCAGGGCCGCTTCGTCGAGAATGGCCAAGCCCAGGTCTTGCGCCTTGACAAGCTTGGTGCCCGCATCCGCACCGGCCACGACGAAATCGGTTTTCTTCGAGACGCTGCCGGCCACTTTACCGCCTTCCGCTTCGATCATGGCCTTGGCGGCGTCGCGCGACAGCGTGGGCAACGAGCCGGTGAGCACGAACGTCAATCCCGCGAGCGCACCCGCTGCCGCGCGTTGCGGAGGTCCTTCCGGCCAATGCACGCCCGCTGCGCGCAATTGTTCGATGCCCTCGCAATTGTGCGGTTCCGCAAAAAACCCGGCAATGGACGCGGCCAGCACGGGTCCCACGTCGCGCACTTCCAGCAAGGCTGCCGCATCGGCCGCGAGCAGCGCGTCGAGGCTGCCGAAATGCGCGGCCAGGTCCTTCGCGGTGGCCTCGCCGACATGGCGGATGCCGAGGCCGAAAACGAAGCGGGCAAGCGTGGTGGACTTGCTGGTTTCGATCGCCACGACGATGTTGCCGGCGCTCTTGTCGGCCATGCGTTCGAGCGCCGCAAGCTGCGCCAGGCCCAGCTTGTAGAGCCCCGCAGGCGAGCGGACGAGGTCGGCCTCCACCAACTGGTCCACCAGCTTGTCGCCCATGCCCTCGATGTCGAGCGCGCGCCGCCCCGCGAAATGCAGGATGGCCTGCTTGCGTTGCGCCGGGCAGACGAGCCCGCCCGTGCAGCGGGCGATGGCTTCGTCGGGGAGCCGCGCGATGGCCGAGCCGCACTCCGGACAGTGCGTCGGCATCACGAACGGAGTGGCGTCCGCTGGTCGCAATTCGGCCACGACGCGTACCACCTCGGGGATGACGTCGCCGGCGCGGCGCACGATCACGGTGTCGCCGACGTGCACATCCTTGCGCCGCACTTCGTCCTCGTTGTGCAGCGTGGCGTTGGTCACGGTGACGCCACCGACGAACACCGGCGCCAGCCGCGCCACCGGCGTGATGGCGCCCGTGCGTCCGACCTGCACGTCGATGGCGAGGACCACGGTGGACATTTCCTCGGCCGGAAACTTGTGCGCGATGGCGAATCGGGGCGCGCGCGACACGAAGCCGAGCTTCTGCTGCTGCGCCAGCGCGTCGACCTTGTACACCACGCCATCGATGTCGAAGGGCAAGCCGGCGCGGGCCTCGCCCATCGCGCGATAGGCCTCCAGCAGCCCGGACAAACCCGTGACCAGCGTGCGTTGGCGCGCCACGGGCACATGCATCGACGCGAGCAATGCAAGCAATGCACCGTGCGCCACCGGTGGCGCGGTAGAACCCCAGTCCACGGCGCCGACGCCGTACGCGAAGAAAGCGAGCCGTCGCGTAGCGGTGATCCTGGGATCGAGCTGGCGCAGGCTGCCCGCCGCAGCGTTGCGCGGGTTGGCGAACACCTTGTCGCCGCGCGCCACCTGCGCGCGATTGAGCGCGTCGAAGTCGCGCTTTGGCATCAGCACTTCGCCGCGTACCTCGAGCAGCGGCGGCGGAGCGTCCGCATGCAGGCGCAGCGGAATGGCGCCCACGGTGCGCAGGTTGGCAGTGACGTTCTCGCCGCTGGCGCCATCGCCGCGCGTGGCACCCTGCACGAAGACGCCATGCTCGTAGACGAGATTGATCGCCAGTCCGTCGAACTTGGGCTCGACCGAGTAGGTGACCGTATCGAGCCCCAGCCCTTCGCGGACCCTGCGGTCGAAGGCCTCGACCTCGGCATCGGTGAATGCATTGTTGAGCGACAGCATCGGTACCCGGTGGGTGACGCTGTCGAACTCGGGTGACGGCTGTCCGGCCACGCGCTGCGTGGGCGAATCCGGCCGCAGCAGCGCCGGGTACTGCGCCTCCAGCGCCTGCAGCTCGCGCATGAGGCCGTCGTAGATCGCGTCGCTTACGGACGGGGCGTCCAGCACGTAGTACCGATGGTCGTGCGCCGCGATCACGTCGCGCAGCGCCTGTACCCGCGCTGCGGCGGCAGCGGGCTCGGCATCCCCGCCGGCCTTGCGAACGTTCATCAGGCCCCGAACAGGGCCAGGGCGCGCAGGCTTCCCGGCTCGATCCCGGATTCGGTGAGCGCCGTCCCCGCCGCATCGACCTGCTTGCGAATGGCCGCCAGCGCGGGATCGTCGAGCGGTCGCCGGTTGTCGTCGACCAGTTCGGCGGCCAACGTGTGCGCCATGCGCTTGGCCGCGAGCTTCATCTGGTCGAAGGCGCGCGCGGGGTCGGGCACGCGCGGGACGTCGAGGACGAAAACCACGCCACTGGTGGCCGACACGCGCAGCGTATCGACGGTGAACGGCTCGTTGCGGACGTTCTGCAGCGTGTAGAGGACCGCGCCACTGTCTTCGTCGATCCACTCGAAGCGGCCACCGCTCGCCAGGCGAAAGCCGGCGGCTTCGGCGACGCCGCGCAGCTTGGTGCCGGGAATGCCGTTGGGGTCGGCCTTGAGGACGGTGAGGCCGATCTGGACGTCGAGGTCGGCGCACAGGTGATCGAGCGCCTCCGCCCGTCCGGTTTCGGCTACCACATCGGGAACAGAGGCCGCGGCCGGCAGCAGCGGCGCCAGTTCACCCAGTACTCGGACGAAGGTGTCGAGCTGGCCGCGGCTGGCGGCGCCATTGCGGTCCGCGAGCAGCAGGCAGGCCGCCAGTTCGACGAACTCGCCGCGGGTATCGGATGCCAGGCCCTGCCACGGGCCGTCGGCGACCGTACGGCCGAACCAGCGCAGGCGCTTGCCCATCCGCGCGTGCAGCCCGGCCGCCAGCGCGCCGACCCCCACAGGGCGCGCGGGCTGCAGCGTGACGATGCATTCGATGTCGGTGTCGGGCTGACGAATGGCACTGCCGCCCCTGCCCGCGTGGGGCGACGCCAAGCGGTCGGTGCCGGTGGTCGCGGCCGCGTCGTGGCTGATTTCCTCCATCGGCGGGCGCCATGCCGGCGTTGCGGCATCGGGTTCGTCCGGTGGCTGTGCCGGCCGGCTGACCGGGACCGATGACGCCGGCGGCGCATATGCGACGGCGGCGTCGCCATCGGCGCGCAATGAGGGCTCGACCCGAAGCCCCACGTCGCCAGGTATGGCCTTGGTCGGCTCGCTCGGGCGGAACGCAGATTCGATGCGTTGGCGGACGCGCCGCTCCTGCCACCAGTTGTAGATGAGGACGCCAACGACGAGGACGATACCGGCGCCGATGAGGCCCAATTGCAGAGGACTCATCGCCATTCAGGCCGCCTGCATGTAGGTTTTGACCATGGATGGACGGGAAGTATAGCGCGACCCCGCATCACGGCCGTCGCGGCGTGCCATCGCGCACCCGGTCAGGCCGCGGCTTCGGCGAGCGACAAGGCTTCGGCGATGTCGACGGCCACAACCCGCGAAATGCCCGGTTCCGGCATGGTGATGCCCACGAGCTGGCTGGCCATCTCCATGGTGATCTTGTTGTGCGAAATGAACAGGAACTGCGTGTCGCCGGCCATATCACGCACCATCTTGCAGAAACGCTCGGTATTGGGGTCGTCCAGCGGCGCGTCGACTTCGTCCAGCAGGCAGAACGGCGCCGGGTTGAGCTCGAACAACGCGAACACGAGCGCGATGGCCGTCAATGCCTTCTCGCCGCCCGACAGGAGGTGAATCGACGTGTTGCGCTTGCCCGGCGGCTGCGCCACCACCTGCACGCCGGCGTCGAGGATTTCCTC
>JBKJSU010000114.1:0-4466 GCA_046594415.1 Casimicrobiaceae bacterium
GATCAGGATCATGAGTCCGGAACGGCCGCCGTCGTCGTGACCATGCCGGTGCGCGTGCAGCGCATGGTCGTGCTCGGATTCGTCGAGGTCGTCACGATGCTCGGCGTGGCCATGCGAGTGCCGCCACAGCACCATCTTCTCCAGCAGGAAAAAAGCCAGCAGCCCGCACAGCACGGTGACCATCACGCGCTCGGCGCTGCCGGCTTCGAGCGCGTGCGGCAGGAGCTCGATGAACACCGCGCCCAGCAACGCACCCACGGCAAAGGACACCAGGCGCGAAATCGCGCCGACCCCGAGTGCGAGCGTGACCGCTGCGGCAAGTGTCGACAGCACACCGCCTGCGAGTGCGGCGATCAGGGTGTAGGCGAGTGGAGTCACGAGGTGAATGGCCGCTGCGGCGAGGGTCGACGCGCCATCAGGCGCGAGCGAGCCGCAGCATTTGCAACAATGTTGCATTATAGCGCTGCATGTGCCGGGTGTAGCGCAAGATCATGTGGTGCACCGAAGCCGGTATGGCCAGCGCCCGCGCGTGACACAATCGCCGGGTGATTCGACGCGTACGCACCCCCATCATCGCCGTCGTGCTGCTGGTCGCGGCGCACCCGTCGTCGTTCGCGCTGGCGACGGAGGTCGCGCCGGTCGCGCGAGCCGAGGTGCAGATCGGCGTATGCGCGCCGCTCCCTGATGTCGTGGCGGCACTTGAGCTGCGGGCGCCCGGACCCGTGACCACCACGTGGCTCTTCGACGATGCTCAATTGACCCTGCTGCGCCGCGGTCTGCGGCTGCGCCTGCGCATCGACCGCGACGGTGCGGATCTCACGCTGAAGGTGGCTGATCAGGATTGCGGGCGACTGCCGGCCGCCGCGATTCCGCCGGGGCAGGGCAAGTGTGAGATGGACCTGCATGGCGCAACGATGACGGGTGCGGTGTCGCTGTCGCAGCCGCTAGCGCGCACGCGCGCCGATGCGTTGGTGGCGGGTGCGGCGCGCGTGCAGGACGCGCTGTCGCCGGCGCAGGTCAATTTCCTGCGCGACGTGGAGGGCGGCGGGCCGTTGCCGGCCACGTTGCTGCCGCTCGGCCCGTTGTCGATCACCACGCGGCGGGCGGTCGACCGCAGCTTTGCCGTGGACATCACGACGCTACCCGGCGGCGAGCAGTATCTCGAAGTCACGCGCAAGGTGCGCGTCGACCAGGCCGAGCGTACGCGGCATCGCCTCGAGGAGGATCTGGCGCGCGCGGGTGTGATGCTGTGCGCCGATCAGACGGGGCAGGCGGCGGTCAAGATGCGGAAGTTATTGCCGGCGGCGGGCCGCTGAGTTCGTTGCCTGAACCTCGGCAGCTTGGTACCGCGCCCGCCAGCGCGGACGGCGACATGGCGATGCGTGCGGGTGCGCGTGCGCGTGCGCCTGCGATTGTGCCTACGGCGCAAGCCATGCGACCAGCGCCATGCGTCCGGCGCGCGGGTCGCGGCGATGGGAATGGAATCGCGCTGCGTCGGTGTGCGTGCACCATTGCCCGCCCGCCACGTCGAACACGCCGGCTCGCTTGAGTCGTGCGCGCGCCAGCCCCGGCAGGTCGGCCATCCACTTGCCTTCGCGCAATGGCTTGAAGAAGGCGGCCGCTGTATCGTCATCGACGCAGGACGCGGCCAGCACATCGGCGCCGACTGCAAAGGCCTGGGGCCCGATGGCCGGGCCAATCCACGCGACAATGTCAGATGCGGGAACATGCATGGCGGCCAGCGCATTTTCGACTACGCCGCCCGCGAGTCCACGCCATCCGGCGTGCACCACGGCCAGCACCGTGCCCGCGCGATCGGCAAGCATGATTGGCAGGCAGTCGGCGGTGCGCACGGTCAACACCGTTGCCGGGGCGCGGGTGACTGCGGCGTCGGCGGTGGGGGGCGCGGCGGGTGCGGTGGTGATCGTGACCGCTTCGCTGCCGTGCACCTGGTGCAGCCAAACCGGTTCGGCCGGCAGCAGTTCGCGCAGGCGGCGCCGATTTGCATGGACGGCGACGATGTCCTCGGCGGGACCCGGCCGCGCCGCGCCCACGTCGAAGGTGGCCGTGGCGCCGGCGGATACGCCGCCATGGCGCGTGGTGAAGAACGCCCGCACTCGCGCCGGGCCCGCCCACGCCGGTACGATCCAGTCGAGTTCGCGTGCCGCCAGCTGTTCAACCACGCTTGCCGTCATCGCCGTTCAACGCTTGCAGGTAGCGCGGCGGTGCGGCCTTCGCGGGGAGTCATGATCACTTGGCTACCAAAGGCGTGCGCGCCGCGCGCAGCGCATCCACCAGTGCGCTGAAGTCCTCCGGCGGCGCGCATGTCCACTCCATCGGTTCGTGCGTGACCGGATGGAGGAGTCCCAGCCGCTGCGCATGCAGCGCCTGCCGCGCGAAGGCGAGCGCGGTGGTCGGCAGCGCGGGCGTCCGGCCGCGGGTGGCGCGGTACGTCGGGTCGCCGACCAGTGGATGGCCGATGGCGGTGAGATGGACGCGAATCTGGTGCGTGCGCCCGGTCTCGAGGCGGCAGCGCAGCAACGTGGCGGCGCCGAAACGCTCGATGATCTCCACATGGGTGCGCGCCGGCTTGCCGGCGGTGACCACCGCCATGGATGTGCGCAGCACCGGATGCCGGCCGATCGGCGCGTCGATGGTGGTGGCGCGTTGCAGGTCGCCGTGCACCACCGCCAGGTACTCGCGCTTGACCGTGTGCGCGGCCAGTTGCCGGACGAGATCGGTCTGCGTCAACACCGTCCTGGCCACGACCATCAGTCCGCTGGTGTCCTTGTCCAGCCGATGCACGATGCCGGCGCGCGGCAGCGTGGCGAGCGCGGGCGCGTGGTGCAACAGCGCGTTGAGCAGCGTGCCCTGGCGGTTGCCGCTGCCCGGGTGCACGACGAGGCCCACCGGCTTGTTGATCACGAGCAGCGCGTCGTCCTCGAACACCACGTCGATGGCGATGTCCTCCGGGCGATCGGGCAGGGGCTGCGCGTCCGCGCCTTCGGTGACCACGACGGCTTCCCCGCCGTGCACCCGAAAGCGCGGCTCCAGGATGGCCTTCCCGTCGACCGCCACCTGCCCGGCCTCGATCCATGCCTTGAGCCGCGTGCGCGAGTGCTGGGGCAGCAGCAACGCCAACGCCTGGTCAAGCCGCTGCCGCGCCGCGGCTGCGGGGGCGATGAAATTGTGGCGGGGCGGACCGGGGGGGGGCGGCGGCGGGGACAGGGGCGGCATGTGGTCGGCTATAATCGGGGGGTCAGGAAACGTTACGATGAAACGAAGCTTCCCCATGCCGTCATTTTTCCGCGCCGGATTTGCCGCCGCGTGCATCGCGCTGCTGGTCGCCAGCTGCGGACTCTTGCCCGAGGTCAAGGAAGAAACCGCAGGCTGGTCCGCCGACCGCCTGTACAAGGCCGCGCACGACACGATGCTCGAAGGCAATTATATACGGGCGATCAAGCTCTTCGACCAGCTCGAGGCGCGCTTTCCGTATGGCCGCTACGCGCAACAGGCCATCCTCGAGTCGGCCTATGCCAACTGGCGCGGCGGCGAGCAGGCCGCGGCCATCGCCGCCACCGAGCGCTTCATCCGCACCTATCCCAATCACCCCAACGTCGACTACGCGTACTACCTGAAGGGCCTCGTCCATTTCCGCGAGGATCAGGGCATCCTCGGCTATGTCTACGAGCTCGATCTCGCGGAACGCGATCCCAAGGAAATGCGCGCATCGTTCGCGGCATTCAAGGAACTCACCACGCGCTTTCCGGACAGCACGTATTACCAGGACTCGATTGCGCGGATGAGCTACCTCAACAACGCGATGTCCACCTACGAGGTCAACGTCGCGCGCTATTACTACCGGCGTGGCGCGTATGTCGCCGCGGCCAACCGGGCGCAGGAATCGCTGATCAATTTTCCGCGGACGGCCGCCAACGAGAGCGCGCTCGATATCATGAAGAACAGCTACGAGAAGCTCGGGCTGCAGCAGCTTGCCACCGATTCGAAGCAGATCCTCGTCAAGACCTTCCCTGAGAGCAAGTATGTCGTCGGCGGCGGGGAAATCCCGTGGTGGAACTTCTGGGAGCGCAACGTCGAACGAAGCCAGGAGAGCTACGGTGTCACGCCCACCAGGCAGCTCGCCGCCAAGCCGTGGTGGCAGTTCTGGGATTGATGCGGCGCTGACGCCCCCGCCGCGCTACGGCACAGTCGCTTCCGCCGCCAGCCGCAATTCGCGCAGGAACGCCACCGCTTCGGCGGCCTCACGCGTGCGCCGCATCGGCGGCAGGCTTTGCCAGATGCGCTTGCCGTATGGCTTGTCGGTCAGGCGCGGGGCGGCTGATTCGCACGGAGACCGATCGCGGCGTGCTGGCAATCTGCGATCCGCGCCTGACCGACAAGCCCTACGGCAAGCGCATCTGGCAAAGCCTGCCGCCGATGCGGCGCACGCGCGAGGCCGCCGAAGC
>JBKJSU010000173.1:0-9633 GCA_046594415.1 Casimicrobiaceae bacterium
GCTCTCGTCGCGCGGCGTGCTTGCGGCCAACCTGCTCACGCGCAATCACGGGGCTCGCGCCAGTCTCGAGCGCATCGACGCCGCGTTCGCCGGGCGCAGCGCCGTGCTGCCGCCGTGCACGAGCGGCAATGTCGTCGCGCTGGGTGCGGCGGGGGATCTGGTCGAGGCAGCGTTTGTCGGCATCACGCGCGCGGCGCTGGCGCTGAAACGCGAGACCGGCTTGAACCTTGCGCCGACCGTTGCGCGGTGGCAGGCGGCGCACGGCGGGCGCGACGCCATCGTCGGGTTCTGAGCGCGCCGCTCGCGTTGTTGCGCGCCAACTATTGCTTCGAGAACTGGGGCAATGTCCTGGGCGCGGTGCGCGGCAACGGCGTCCTGCCCACGTTCCTTGACCCGCTGCCGCGCGCAATACCGATGGCGGCGGCCGCCGATATCGGCGCCGCGGTGGCGGCACTGCTGCGCGGATCCGCGTGGACCGGGCGTCGCGTCATCGACCTGGCGTCGTTCGACGCCTCGTCGGTGGCCGTTGCGAACGCCTTGGGCACCGTGCTGGGCACGACGACCCGCGCGTATGACGCGGCAATGACGCCGTCCCCGCCCGCGCCGGGGTGCGGCGTCGTGCCACGGGGCCTTGACGCCGTTACCGCCGGGGGCGCCCAATGACGGTTGGTGTCATCAACCGCTGCGGAGGTCGTCATGTCCATGCGCTCGTTGCGTTCCATCGTTGCCGGCCAGACGCCGATTTCGGCGCTGCGCTCAAGCACCGTGGTCGAGGCGGCCAAGGCGATGAAGACCCATGACGTGGGCGCGCTGCTGGTGCTGGACGGCACGCGGCTGTGCGGCATCTTCACCGAGCGCGATGCGTTGTTCCGCGTGCTGGCGGCGGGGCGCGATCCAGTCACCACGCGGCTCGCCGACGTAATGACGCCGCAGCCGCAGACCATCCATCCCGACGAGCCGTTCCTGCATGCGTTGCGGGTGATGCACAAGTGCCGGTTCCGGCACCTGCCGGTGGTCGAGTTCGACCGGCCGCT
Source organism: Casimicrobiaceae bacterium (assembly GCA_046594415.1). Classification (GTDB taxonomy): domain Bacteria; phylum Pseudomonadota; class Gammaproteobacteria; order Burkholderiales; family Casimicrobiaceae; genus VBCG01. The sequence continues at coordinate 1,035 of JBKJSU010000173.1, forward strand.
GGGCATGGTGTCGGTGCGCGATGCACTGGACGAGGACCTGTACGCGCTGCGCACCGATCTCGGGCAGCGCGAGCACATGCTGTTCTGACCGCAGCAAGGGTCGTGCCCGGCGCCGTCCTGGCGAGCGGTCTGCCGCGCAGGGCAGGCGCGGTCGGGCATACTGACGGGCTCGCCACCCGACCGCTTCCGCCATGCGCACCCACGTCCTGCCCCGCACCGAACTCAACGTTTCCGAAGTCTGTCTCGGCACCATGACCTGGGGCGAGCAGAACACGCGCGACGAGGCCCATGCGCAGCTCGACTACGCGGTGGACCACGGCATCAATTTCATCGACACGGCCGAGATGTATCCGGTGCCGCCCAACGGCACCACGCAGGGCCGTACCGAAACCATCCTCGGTGAATGGCTCGCGCAGCGCGGCCGCGCCGGACTGGTGATCGCGTCCAAGGTGGCCGGCCCGGGACGCCGCGACTGGATCCGCAACGGCCGCACCGATCTCACCCGCGAGGTGATCCTCGAGGCCGCCGATACGAGCCTCGCGCGCCTCCAGCTCGATTGCATCGATCTCTTCCAGATTCACTGGCCGCAACGCAACGTGCCGATGTTTGGCGCCACGGAGTTCGAGCCGGCGAAAGAAAAGTCGGGCGGTCCGGGCATTCCCGAGCAGGTCGAGGCCATGGGCGCGCTGATCAAGGCGGGCAAGATCCGCTACTACGGGCTGTCGAATGAAACGGCGTGGGGCACACAGGCGTTCCAACGCGCGGCCGACGCGCTGGGCGTGCCCGGCCCGGTGACCATCCAGAACAGCTACAGCCTCGTGTCGCGCAGCGTGGACAACGATCTCGCCGAAGTGCTGCACCGCGAGAAGATGTCGCTGCTGGCCTACAGCCCGCTGGCCGGGGGCATGCTCACCGGCAAGTACCTCGGCGGCAACCAGCCTTTCGCGTCGCGGTATGCTCTGTTCGACGGCCTGGGCGCGCGCTTTCGCAAGCCCATCGTGGCCGAGGCGATCGCCGAGTTTGCCGACGTGGCGAGGGATTGCGATCTCACGCTCACGCAACTGGCGCTGGGGTATGTCAAAAGCCGCTGGTATCTCGGCGCGTCCATCATCGGCGCCACGTCCGTCACGCAGCTCGCGGAAAACATCGCCGCGGCGCAGCTGGTGCTCGATGAGGCAACACTCGCGGCGATCGCGCGCGTGCATATCCGCTTTCCCAATCCGTCCGGCGCTTAAGGCTTCTTCCAGCGCGCGCATTCGTCGTACCCATTGTTCGCAACGATGCGGCACCGTGGTGCCGCGCTCGATCTTCCGCAGGAGGCCCCTTGGACGTACGCGCCGCTGTTGCCCATCAAGCCAATGCACCGCTGGTGATCGAAACCGTACAGCTCGCCGGTCCTCGCGCCGGCGAAGTGTTGGTCGAAATCAAAGCCACCGGCATCTGCCACACCGATGAATTCACGCGCTCCGGCGCGGATCCCGAGGGCCTGTTCCCCGCCATCCTCGGGCATGAAGGCGCGGGCGTCGTCGTGGCAATCGGCGCCGGCGTGACCAGCGTCGCGGTGGGCGATCACGTGATTCCGCTCTACACGCCGGAATGCCGGCAGTGCAAGTCGTGCCTGTCGCGCAAGACCAACCTGTGCACGGCGATTCGAGCCACCCAGGGCAAGGGCGTGATGCCCGACGGCACCAGCCGCTTTTCGTTGAACGGCCAGCCGTTGCACCACTACATGGGCTGTTCCACGTTCGCCAACTACACGGTGCTGCCCGAGATCGCGGTGGCAAAAATCCGCAAGGACGCGCCGTTCGACAAGGTGTGCTACATCGGCTGCGGCGTCACCACCGGCATCGGCGCGGTGATCAACACCGCCAAGGTCGAGCCGGGCGCCAATGTCGTCGTGTTCGGCTTGGGCGGCATCGGCCTCAACGTCGTGCAGGGTGCGCGGATGGTGGGCGCCAACATGATCGTCGGCGTGGATCTCAATCCGGCGCGCGAGGCCTTGGCGCGCAAGTTCGGCCTCACCCATTTCGTGAACCCCGGGGACGTCGGCGGCGATCTCGTTGCCCATCTGGTGGAGCTGACCGGCGGCGGCGCCGACTACAGCTTCGAATGCATCGGCAATGTCGACGTGATGCGGCAGGCGCTCGAATGCACCCATCGCGGCTGGGGCGTGTCGGTGGTGATCGGCGTGGCCGGCGCCGGGCAGGAGATCAGGACGCGCCCGTTCCAGCTGGTGACGGGCCGGGTGTGGAAGGGCAGTGCCTTCGGGGGCGCGCGGGGCCGCACCGATGTCCCGAAGATCGTCGACTGGTACATGGACGGCAAGATCAACATCGACGATCTCATCACGCATGTGCTGCCGCTCGATCGCATTAACGAAGGCTTCGACCTGATGCACGCCGGCACCTCGATTCGCGCTGTCGTCACATACTGATGGCGCCACGCGCGCGGAGCCTGCGATGACGCTCGAAGTGATTTCGGAGGTCCGCGTCTTCGACGGCGTGCAGGGGGTGTACCGCCATGCGGCACGCGAAACCGGCTGTGCGATGCGCTTCGCGGTGTTCCTGCCACCCGCGGCGCGGGCGCAGCGAGTGCCGGCGCTGTACTGGCTGTCCGGGCTTACCTGCACCGAGGAAAACTTCATCAGCAAGGCGGGTGCGCAGCGCGTGGCGGCGGAGCTGGGCATGGCACTCGTTGTGCCCGATACCAGCCCGCGCGGCATCACCTTGCCGGGTGATCGCGACAGCTACGATTTTGGACTCGGCGCCGGGTTCTATCTCGACGCCACGCAGGCGCCTTGGTCCGCGCACTACCGGATGCGCTCGTACGTCGGCACCGAATTGCCGGCGCTGGTGGCGACGTCGTTTCCGATCGATCCCGCGCGCGTGGGCATCTTCGGCCATTCGATGGGCGGGCATGGCGCGTTGACGCTGGGCATGCGCTATCCCGAGCGCTTTCGCACCGTGAGCGCGTTCGCCCCCATCGCGTCCGCCATGCGTTGCCCGTGGGGCGTGAAGGCGCTCACCGGGTATCTCGGCGCCGATCCGGCACTGTGGCGCGGCGACGATGTCACTGCGCTGATCGCCGACCTGGGTTGGCGCGGGCCGGCACTGCTGGTCGACCAGGGGGCCGCCGATCCGTTCCTGGCCTCCCAGCTGCGCCCCGACCTGCTGGAAGCCGCGTGCCGCGCCGCCGGCGTGCCGCTGGAATTGCGCCTGCACGAGGGCTACGACCACAGTTACTACTTCATCGCCTCGTTCATCGAGGATCACCTGCGCTATCACGCGTCGCTGCTGTAGGCGAGGCTTCAGCCTCGCACGTACGAGGCTGAAGCCTCGCCTACAGGGACGTCCGCAATGCCACGGCGCGCAATGCCACGGGGGCGCTGCAATTGGTCTAACCGCTGGTGATTTCGATCAACGCGGCGCCGTAGCGTTCGAGCTTGCGCGCGCCGATGCCGCTGATGCCGGCCAGCGCGTCGACATCGCGCGGGCGCTGGCGGGCGATTTCCGTCAGCGTGCGATCGTGCAGGATCACGTAGGCGGGCACGCCCTGCGTGCGGGCCTCGGTGAGCCGCCACGCTTTCAGGCGGTCGAGCAGCGCACCGTCGGCGCCCGCTGAGGATGTCGTGGACGCCGCGCGTCGCGCGCGGCCAGGTCGTGCAACGGTGCGTCGCATCGCCACCGTGGTGTCCCCGCGCAGCACAGGGCGCGCCGCGGGCGCGAGCTTGAGCCCGCCGTGGGCCTCGTGGTCCACGTAGGCGAGTCCCAGCGCCACGAGCTGCCGGAACACGATCCGCCACGTGGCCTCGTCGGTATCGGCGCCGATGCCGAAAACCGACAACAGGTGATGGTCCCAGCGCTGCACGCGCTCGCTGGACACGCCGCGCAGCACGTCGGTGAGGTGCTGCGCGCCGAAGCGCTGGCCGGTGCGGTAGATCGTGGACAGCGCTTTCTGCGCAACGGCGGTGGCGTCGAAGGTGGCGGGCGGATTGAGGCAGTTGTCGCAATTGCCGCAGGGTTCGCTCTTCTCGTCGAAGTAGTCGAGCAGCCGCACGCGGCGGCAGCCGGCGGTTTCGCACAGGCCCAGCAACGCGTCGAGCTTGGCCGAGGCCACGCGCTTGAAGTCGGCGCCGGCCTCGGACTGCTCGATCAGGCGTTTCTGCTGCACGACATCGGCCAGCCCGTAGGTCATCCACGCATCGGCGGGCGCGCCATCGCGGCCCGCGCGCCCCGTTTCCTGGTAATAGCCCTCGACGCTCTTGGGCAGGTCGAGGTGCGCGACGAAGTGCACGTCCGGCTTGTCGATGCCCATGCCGAATGCGATCGTGGCCACGACGACGATGCCGTCCTCGCGCGTGAAACGGGCCTGGTGGTCGGCGCGCGTGGCGGCATCCATGCCGGCGTGATACGGCAGCGCGCGCACGCCGTGCACCTGCAGCCACGTGGCGGTCTCGTCCACCTTCTTGCGCGACAGGCAATAGACGATGCCGGCCTCACCCGGGTGTTCGTCCTCGATGAAGCGCAGGAGCTGCGCGCGCGGATCGGCCTTGTCGGTGATCGTGTAGCGGATGTTGGGGCGGTCGAAGCTCGCGATGAAGATGCGCGCATTGCCCAACGCCAGGCGCTCGACGATCTCCGCGCGGGTCTCGCGATCGGCCGTGGCCGTGAGCGCGATGCGGGGGATGTCGGGATAGCGCTCGTGCAGGACCGACAGGCCGAGATAGTCCGGCCGGAAGTCGTGGCCCCATTGCGCCACGCAGTGCGCCTCGTCAATGGCAAAAAGCGCGAGTTTGGTCCGGTCGAGCAGGTCGAGGCAACGCGAGGTGGTGATCCGCTCGGGCGCCACGTAGACCAGGTCGAGCTCGCCGCGCACCATCGCCGTTTCCACGGCGCGCGCCGCGGCGGCGTCGAGCGTGGAGTTGAGGAACGCGGCGCGCACACCCACCTGCTTCAACGCCACCCCCTGGTCCTGCATCAGCGCGATCAGTGGCGACACGACGATGCCCGTGCCGGGTCGCACCAGCGAGGGAATCTGGTAGCAGAGCGACTTGCCGCCGCCGGTGGGCATCAGCGCCAGCGCATCGCCGCCGGCGACGATGTGGTCGACGATCTCTTCCTGAGGGTGGCGGAATGCCGGATAGCCGAAGGTGGTGCGCAGGATGGCCCGCGCAGCCGTTTCATCCGCCGTCATTAGTTGGCCCGGAACCGCACGCGCATCACCTTCTTGTCGTACTCCGCTTCGGTTTGCATCGTGATCTCGACGCCGTTGGCCGCGAAGACGCGGCCGCCGCTGCTGCGGCAGAGGTTGCGCTCATATTGGCACGGGCCCATTTCTGGATGCCGGCGGCAGAGATCGGCCACCTTGGGCACGAATTCGATCGTGGTCTGCTGGCGCGTGCCGCCACGATCGGCCACGCACACGTATTGCGCGCCCGCGGGCAGCGTGACGGCGGCCAGGGCGCCCGGCGTGGCCGCCGGGGCGGCGGGCGTCGCCGGGGTCGCAATGGTTGGCGCAGCGGGTGTAGGGCTGGCGGGCAACGCCTGGCGCACGACCGGCGCCGTGGCCAAGTCTTCCGGGGCCGTGACCGGCACCGGTACCTGCGGCGTTTCACAACCGGTGACCAGGATGGCCACGAGCACCAGGGATTTGAGGGTTCGCATTGAAATTGGGCACGTATTGAACGAGCAAGGCTACAGCATGTCCTAGCCGGAACACATCGCGTATCGGCCATGCGGGTGCGCGGCGAACCGCATGGAATGGCGACGTGCAAAGGGTAGACGCAGTTGCATGTTGCAGGCGTTGGGGTAATAATGACGGCGTCATATTTTGCAGTCCAGTCCGGTCCAGCCTTGTCCGGGGTCGACATCGACCCGGGTTGCGGTCAACGTTTCACCAGGAGATTTCGCCATGCTCAACTTCAACCGCCGCGACGCCGCACCCGATCCGAAGGACGCCACCAAGGGCGCATTACGGCCCGCCATCTACGACCCGCCGATGGCTGCCGGCAAGGCGGCCGACACGCACCATCCGGCCGATGTCGCCGCTAAGCCAGCGCTTGCGACGGAAGTGCCCGCGCCGGTACTCACCGATCGCGTTCAGGCACCTGCCGCGACGGTGGTCAGCAAATTGTTTGTCGGTCCCGGCATCAAGCTCGAAGGCGTGGCCGTCACCCTTTGCGAACTGCTGGTGATCGAAGGCCACGTGGAGGCTACGGTGGACAGCACCGCGATGGAGATCGCACCGCCAGGAACCCTTGCCGGAATCGCGCGCATCGACGTGGCCGATATCCACGGCGAGTTCACGGGCGAACTGACTGCGCGCACGCGCCTCACCATTCACGGCACCGGGCGCGTGTCGGGCGTGGTGCGCTACGGCTCGCTCATCGTGGCTGAAGGCGCGGTGCTGGCCGGCGATGTCCAGCGCATCGATGCCACGGCGTCCAACGCCAAGCCTGCCACCAACGCTGCGCCGGTCGCGGGGCGCACCACGCTCGGCCCGTCCTCCGAACGCGCCGCGCACTAGCCCTGCGCGGCCCGCGCAAGCGCCGACCCTGCCGCGGGCGCCGGGCGGCGGGGAGGCGCGTGGCATAATCCGCGCTCCTCCCCGATCCGTCCCTCATCTGCCCATGCGCCGCTTCTGGTCATTATTTCTGCCGCTCGTCCTAGCCCTTGCCCTGGGTAGTTGCAAGGTCACCAGCATCAATTATTTTCCGCCGCACCCGGCACAGGTGCGCGTGCTGAACCTGCTGCCGGGCGTGACGGCTGTTGACGTGCTTGTCAACAACACGCCAACCTGGGCCGGCGTGGCGTTCCAGTCCGCCACGGCCTACCAGAGCCTCGAAAACACCGTCCAGACGGCCACAGTCAATATTGCGGGAACCACCACGCTGCTGGCGCAGGGCAGTTTCCCGCTGGCAGGCGAGCAGCCCTACACACTGGTGGTCACCGGCACGCCCAACCAGCCGGTGCTCACGCTGCTGCAGGAAGTCGCAAGCGTCCCCACCAATGGCAGCGTGCTGATCAGCGCCTTCAACGCGGCGTCCAACGTAAAAGCGATCGACCTCTACACGGTCACGCCCGGGCAGGACATCGCCAACATCAAACCCAACTATTTCGGGTTGAACTACAACGGCACCACGTTCAACGTTTCGTTCTCGCCCGGCACGTACCAGATTCTGGCGACGGTGAGCGCCACCAAGACCATCATCTACGATTCCGGCCCGATCACCGTCACTGGCAACACGGCGTTGTTCTTCGTCCCTTATGCGGCGGGCAGCAGCACCCTCATCAATGCCGCGATGCTGCAAAGCAAGGGCGTGGCCAATCCGCAGAACAACCGGCTGGCGCGCGTGAAGACCGTGCACGCGGCACCGGAAGCCGGCGCCGTGGACCTGTTGCAGAGCGGCGTGCCCGTCATCACTAACGTCCCCTACACCGGCGTCGGCCCGTACACCAACGTGCCGCAGGCCGCGGCGCAGGTGATGAGCTTCGTGAACACCGGCACGCTGACCCCGACACTCGCGTCCGTCACGTCGACGTTGGCGCCCGGCACCGACCAGACGGTGTTCATCACCGGCTTCCCCGGCGCGACGCAGGCGGTATACCTCGCCGATCGCAACCTGCCGGCACCCAACGGCGCGGTATTCGTGCGGATCGTGAACGCGTCGCCCAATGCCGGCCCGATCACCGTGACGTCGACCGCGTCCACGACACCGATGGTCACGGGGCTCCCGTCGCCGACCGCGTCGGGCTACAACATCGTGACGGCAGGGACGTACACGTTCACGTTCACGAATACTGCCACCGGCGCCACCGTGCTGACGCTGCCCAACGTCGTCCTCACGTCGCCGCAGACATCGTCGATCTACATCATCGGCCCCGCCACGGGGCTGGCCGGGGTCATCACGCAGGACTACTGATCACCACGCACCCGATGGCGCGCGCATGCAGCGGCGCGCCAGGTGCCCACGCATCGCCGCTATGTGGAGCTTCGCCGCATGAGTCCCGTCACGACCCCGCGCTGGACCGGCATGTATCCGATTGCGCCCACGCCGTTCACCGAAGGCGGCGACCTCGATCTTCCCGGCATGCGGCGCGTGCTCGACTGCATGATCGACCAGGGCGTCGACGGCATCTGCATCCTCGCCAATTATTCCGAGCAGTTCCTGCTGACCGACGCCGAGCGCATGACATTGCTCGAATTGTCCCTCGACCACGTCGCGGGCCGCGTACCCGTGATTGTCACCTGCAGCCATTTCAGCACCCGCGTCGCGGGTGAGCGCGGGCGCGCCGCCGCCCGGGCCGGCGCGCGCATGCTGATGCTGATGCCGCCCTACCACGGCACCGGGTTGAAGGCGGACGAGACGGGCATGCTCGCGCACTTCGCGCATGTGGCGGAGGCGTCGGGCCTGCCGATCATGGTGCAGGATGCGCCGCTGTCCGGCGTCGCGCTCTCGGTGCCTTTCCTCGTGCGGCTCGCCACGGAAGTGCCGTTGGTGCGCTACTTCAAGATCGAAATGCCCGGCACCGCGGCCAAACTGCGCAGCCTGATCAGCGCGGGTGGCGATCTGATCGCAGGTCCGTTCGACGGCGAGGAG
>JBKJSU010000267.1:0-3364 GCA_046594415.1 Casimicrobiaceae bacterium
GGCAACGGGTGCAGCGTCGGGCCCAATGACTTCCAGATGCAGGATGTGACCAAGGGCAAGAAGGTCGTGATCTTCGGCCTGCCCGGCGCATTTACGCCCACCTGCTCAGCCAAGCACGTGCCGTCCTATCTTGCCAACTATGACAAGCTGAAGGCCAAGGGCGTCGACGACATCCTCTGCATGGCCGTTAACGATGCGTTCGTGATGGGCGCATGGGCACGCGACCAGAAGGCCAGCGGCAAGATCCGGATGATGGGTGACGGCAGCGCCGACTTCACCAAGGCGCTGGGCCTCGAATTGGACCTCGTGGCGCGCGGCATGGGCATACGCTGCCAGCGCTTCTCGATGCTAGTGGAAGACGGCGTCGTGAAGATACTCAACATCGAAGGTCCCGGCAAGTTCGACGTGTCCGACGGCGACACGATGCTAAAGCAACTCGGCTGATCCGATTGCAACGCCCAACGACAACGGCGGCCCGCAAGGCCGCCGTTGTCATTGCTGCTGCGTCAACTCGTTGGCGTCGCCTGGAAATAGACCTTGCGGATCGTATCCACGTCGCGCGGCAACGGCACCAGGCATTTGACGACGAGCAGGCAGCGATACCAGAGCGGCTGCGTTTCGCGTGGCACTACGCGATTGCAAGCCTGCACGAGCGCGATCCGCTGGCGCCCGTCCTTGGGGAATGCCGGCAGATCGCCGCAGCTGGGCGGCTGTTTTTCGTGCACTACCCGAAGGATGCTGCGGCAGTCGCCGCGCTTGAGTCGCGGACTCCGTATGTCGAGACGGGTTGTTTCCGACAATCGACTGCAAGGCGGTCCGCAAATATTGCCTTCGTCGCCCATGTCAATTGTAGGCGAGGCTTCAGCCTCGCAGGTTCAACGCGGCAGTATCCAAGCGAGGCTGTAGCCTCGCCTACGCGCCGCTTTTGCAACGTCGGCCTTCGGCCGCTCGATGCGCCCGACGATGCCATCGAGCTGGGTCTGTGCAACATTGCCTACGGCCGCTTGATCCGCCCGACGATGCCGTCGAGCTGGTCGAGGCTTGCGTAATCGATGACGAGCCGCCCCGCACCCCTGCGTCCCGGCTCGATCTTCACTGAAGCGCCAAGCGACTCCGCCAATTCTGTGGCGAGGCGCGCCGTATCGGGGTCCGTGGTCGCGCCGCCGCCACGCCGCGCCGCGCGCTTGGCGGGATTGAGCAGCGTGAACACCAGCCTTTCGGTTTCGCGCACCGACAGATGCCCGTTGACCACGCGCGCACCCGTCATCACCTGTTGCGGCGCGGGCAGCGCGAGCAGCGCGCGCGCATGGCCCATTTCCAGCGCACCCTGCATCAGGTAGTCCTGTACCGGCTTGGCCAGATGCGTCAACCGCAGCAGATTGGTGACGGCGCTGCGCGAGCGACCGACTGCCTTGGCCGCGGCCTCGTGCGTCAGCCCGAACTCGTCGATCAAGCGCTGCAGGCCCTGCGCTTCCTCCAGCGGATTCAGGTCCTCGCGCTGGATGTTTTCGATCAGTGCCAACGCCAGCGCGGCGTTGTCGGGAACGTCCTTCACCAGCGCGGGCACTTCCTTCAAGCCCGCGCGCTGCGCCGCGCGCCAGCGCCGCTCGCCAGCGATGATCTCGAAGCGCCCGCCGCCGACCGGGCGCACGAGGATCGGCTGCATCAAGCCCTGCTCGCGGATCGAATCGGCGAGCTCATTGAGCGCCGTCTCGTTCATGCGCGTGCGCGGTTGATACTTGCCCGACTGCAGCCGCTCGATGGCGATCGTCTGCAGCGCGCCTGCCGGCACCGCTGCGTCGTCGCCGCCGGCCAGCAGCGCATCGAGGCCGCGTCCCAATCCCTTATGCCGAATCATCGCAGCGCCTTCATGTTGTGCTGGCGACCGTTGCGATCGTGGCCGCATTGGCTTCCATTCGCCGCAGCATCTCGCCGGCCAGCGCGAGATACGCCAGCGCGCCCTTCGACTGCGGCTCGAGCTTCAGCGCGGGAAGTCCATGCGACGGCGCTTCGGCGAGACGCACATTGCGCGGGATGATCGTGCGATAGAGCTTGTCACCGAAATGCTTTTCCAGTTCCGCCGCGACGTTGAGCGCAAGGGTGTTGCGCGGGTCGTACATCGTGCGCAGCAGCCCTTCGATCTCGAGCCGCGTGTTGAGGTGCGCCCGCACCTTCTTCAGCGTCTGGATCAAGTCGGACAGGCCTTCGAGCGCGTAGTACTCGCACTGCATCGGGATCAGCACCGAGTCGGCGGCGCACAGTCCGTTCAACGTCAGCAACGACAGCGACGGCGGGCAGTCGAGCAGGATGAAATCGTAGTCGGGCGCCACTTGCTGGATAGCCGATTTCATCTGCGACAGCGCGTCGGCCAGCGCATCCTTCAAGCGTGTTTCGCGTTCCGGCAGGTTGACGAGTTCGATTTCCGCGCCGGCCAGTTCGCGATTGGCAGGCACGAGATCGAAGCCGCCTGCCGGCGACTGCACGCGCACTTCCGCAATGGTGCGCTCGCCCAGCAGCACCTGATAGACGGTGGCCTCGAGCGCGCGCTTGTCGAGCCCCGATCCGGTCGTGGCATTGCCCTGCGGATCGAGGTCCACCAGCAGCACGCGGCGCTTCATCGCGACGAGACTCGCGGCCAGATTGACCGCCGTCGTGGTCTTGCCCACGCCGCCTTTCTGGTTGGCGACGGCGATGATGCGCGTCATGCGCCTGCTCCCGCGTCGCGTCGTTGCATCAAGATGAGGTGGCGCGCCGCGTCGAGGCCGGGTACCGTCAGCGCGGGCTTGGCCACCACGACGAGCGCGGCGGGCAGGTCCGCCAGTTCTTCGTCGGGATGCACGCCCTTCATCGCCGCCAGCACGCCGTCCGGCGCGAGATGGCGCGCCGACGTTGCGGCGAACGTGGCGAGATCGGAAAACGCACGCGAGATCACCACGTCGAAGGGTGCGGTGGGCGCGAAATCCTCAATGCGTACTGCTTGCACTTCGACATTGGTGAGTTTCAACTCGATCATCGCCTGCGTCATGAACGCCACTTTCTTGTGATTGGCATCGACCAGCGCGAGATGCCAGTCGGGTCGTGCGATGGCCAGCGGAATGCCGGGAATGCCGCCGCCGGAGCCGACATCGAGCACCCGCAAGCCGGCGCGCGCAGGCAGGTGCGGCAGGACCGCAAGCGCGTCGAGCAGGTGATGCGTGAGCATGCGGTCCGCATCGCGGATGGCCGTGAGGTTGTACGTGCGGTTCCACTTCGCCAGCAACGCGACGAATGCGGCAAGTCGCGCGCGCTGCGCGTCGTCGAGCGCGATGCCGAGCGCCGCCGCGCCGTCGGCCAGCGGATCGGCGCGCGTGGTAGCAGCGACGCC
>JBKJSU010000341.1:0-4517 GCA_046594415.1 Casimicrobiaceae bacterium
CGCCCGAGCGCACCGCCAGCGATTCGAACACCAGCGTGGAAAGTCCCGCCGGCGAATTGCCCTTGATCGTGTACGGGTTGAACTTGTCGAAGCTGGTCCGGCGGTCGGGGTTCTGCAGGTTGAGCGTTCCCCCCTTCGGCGCGTCCGGATTGACGTAGTCGAAGTGGGCGAAGCCGCGCGGATACTTGGGCTGGCCGTAGGCGGAGTAGGCGTGCGACCAGCGGTCGGGCGAGGGCAGCAGCGACGCCGGGTCGGCGGCCGCCGACTCAACCTTGGCGGGCGGAGCAACCGGCGTGACCGCCGCGGCGCCAAAGGCGCCAGAGCACGCGGCCAGCACGGCCAGGCGAAAGAGGGTTGACAGGGATTTCATGGGCATGGACCAAAAAGCCCGAGAATGACGATCATGACTTAACGGGGTATTAAAGCGCTGGTAGGGACCGCTCGTGATGGCGCGGCGCGATGATCTCCTTTCCCGGCCCGAAGCGCAATCAGACGGGCCCCGCGGGGGTAGCCACCGCCCGGAGCAGCACATCCACAAAGAGGCTGGCCACGTCGAACCCCGACTGCTGGGTGATCTCCACGAAGCAGGTCGGCGAGGTGACATTGACCTCGGTCAGGCAGGGGCCGATCACGTCCAGGCCCACGATCAGCAGGCCGTCGGCCCACAGCTGCGGCCCCAGCGCGGTGGCGATTTCGCGCTCGCGGGCGGTGATGGGACGCGCCTCGCCGCGGCCGCCGGCGGCCAGGTTACCGCGCGTCTCGCCCGGCTTGGGGATGCGGGCCAGCGCGAAGGGCACCACTTCACCGCCGATCACCAGCACCCGCTTGTCGCCGTCCAGGATCTCCGGCAGGTAGCGTTGCACCATCACCGTCTGCCGGCCGTGGTGCGACACCGTTTCCACGATCACGTTGCGGTTGGGGTCCGCCTCGCCGATGCGAAAGATCGACGCGCCGCCCATGCCGTCCAGCGGCTTGATGATCACGTCCTCGTGCTCGTCGATGAAATTGCCGATCAGCGCTGCGTCGCGGGTGACGAGCGTGGGCGGGATGAAGTCCATGAACTTCGTGATCGCCATCTTCTCGTTGTGGTCGCGGATGGCGCGCGGCTTGTTGAACACGCGGGCGCCTTCGCGCTCCGCGTTCTCGAGCAGGTACGTAGCGTAGACGTACTCCATGTCGAAGGGCGGGTCCTTGCGCATGATCACGGCGGCAAAGTCGGCCAGTCGCCAGGTTTGCAGCGTGCCCGCGTGGTACCAGGCGTGGTCGTCGGCGTGGAGCTCAAGCGGGACCACGTTGGCCCGCGTCACGCCCATCGTCCAGGCGAGGTCCCGCGGTTCCAGCGCAAATATCCGGTGCCCGCGGCGCGCGAGTTCGCGCATCATCGCGATGCTCGAGTCCTTGTAGGCCTTGAGTTCGTGCAGCGGATCGAGGATGAAGGCGAAGTCCATGCGTGGATGCTGGGAGAACGGGTGGGATCGGCATCCTAACGCATTGGCAAATGGTGTAGGGTCAGAGACGAAACCATTGCGGCGAAGCCAAGGCTGTACACGAGGCTTCAGCCTCGTGCAATTTTCCGCGAGGCTGAAGCCTCGCCTACGGGTCCGTGGTGGTGTCGCGCCAGGGCATCACGTGCAACGCGTCGGTCAGCAGCGAGACGCGCAGCGCCGTGCCGATGGCGAGATGGTTGCGCTCCGCCACGTGCGCCGGCACCCGCAGCCACAGTGGCGCACCCACGCCCGCCACCCGCAGCGCCACCGTCGTGTCCTCGCCCAGCGTCGCGACTTCGGCGGCAATGCCATCGACCGGATTTTCGCGCTCGCCGCGCGATGGGCGATCGACGCGATGCAGCAGCACCCCCGACATCGGGATGCACCACGCCACGCGGGTGCCGACGGCAAACCCCGGCGGCACGGTGGCCTCCAGCGTGCGGCCTTGCCACTCGAGCGCGCGAGCGCCATCGCCGGCCGCAATCACGCGCCCGTCGAACACGTTGCGGACATCGACCAGCCGCGCCACCAACGGATCGACGGGTCGCGTCATTACCTCGCGCGGCGTGCCGGTCTGCAGCGTGCGGCCCCGATGGAGGATGCTCATCCGGTCGGCCAGCATCGACGCCTCGTCGAGATCGTGCGTGACCAGCACGATCGGCAACGCCAGCGTGCGCCGCAACTCGGCCAGCTCGCGATAGAGCTTTTGCCGCGTGACGCGGTCCACGGCGGAGAAGGGTTCGTCGAGCAGCAGCGCCTGCGGATCGCGCGCCAGCGCGCGCGCCACGGCCACGCGCTGCTGCTGGCCGCCGGACAGTTCGGCCGGCCTGCGCCCCTCGAGACCGTTGAGGTGCACGCGCTCGAGCAGCTCGCGGCCGCGCACGTCCCGTTCTGCCGGGGCGAGATGCGACATCGCGGCGGTGACGTTGGCCAGCGCGGACAGATGCGGAAATAGTGCGTAGTTCTGGAAAACGAGGCCCACTGATCGCGCCTGCGGCGTGCAATCCACGCCCGCCGCAGTGTCGAACCACGTCTGCGCGCCGCAGGCGATGCGCCCTTCGCGCGCCCGATGCAGCCCGGCGATGCAGCGCAGGATCGTCGACTTGCCGCTGCCGGACGGGCCGACCAGCGCCAGCGTCTCGCCCGGCGCGCAATCCAGTTCCGCCGCGAGCGGAATGGGCGCGCTCTGCGTCAGGCGGACGTGCAGGCCCGGATGCGGGTCAGCCATGGGCGCGGTCGCGCGGACGCGACGTCGAGTAGGCAATGACGATCGCCACCAGCGAGCACGCCAGCAACACCGCCGCCATCGTCGCGGCGCCGCTTGCATCGAAGGCCTGCATGCGGTCGTAGATCGAAATCGAGATCGTCTTGGTCGCGCCGGGAATGCTGCCGCCGACCATCAGCACGACGCCGAATTCGCCCAGCGTGTGCGCAAACGTGAGCACCACGGCGGACAGCACGCCCGGCCAGGCGAGCGGCAACTCGATGCGTCCGAAGATGCGCCACGGCGACATGCCACAGCACGCGGCGGCGGCGCGCACGTCGTCGGGTATCGCTTCGAACGCGCGCTGCATCGGCTGGATCGCAAAGGGCAGGTTGACGATGATCGACGCGACCAGCAGGCCCGCAAAGCTGAAGGCGAGCGTGCTGCCGGTGAGTGCTTCGAAGGCGCGCCCGAGTGGGGAGCCGGCGCCGAACGAGACGAGCAGGTAGAAGCCCAGCACCGTGGGCGGCAGCACCAACGGCAACGCGAGGGCAGCTTCGACCCAGCGCCGTCCCGCGAAGCGGCGCCACGCCAGCATCCGCGCAACGACGATACCGAGCGGCAGCAGGATCGCCACGGTGGCAGCGGCGAGCTGCAGCGACAGGACCAGCGCAGGCCAGTCCATGGCGGCTAGGTGTCCGGTAGCGTGAAACCGTACTTGCGCAAAACCGCGCGCGCCGACGGTTGCTGCAGGTAGGCAAAGAAGTCGCGTGCCACCGCACCGGCGCGTTTCGTCAGCACCATGCGCTGGTGCAGCGGCGCATGCAGCGACGACGACAGCAGCACCGAGTCGCCCTTGCCGGCAAGCGCGGGCGAACGCGCGAGCGAATACGCGAGAATTCCGCCCTGGGCCGCGCCGCTGGCGGCGAACTGGGCTGCCTGCGCAATGTTCTCACCCAGCGCGAGACGCGACTCGACCTGCGGCCACACCCCGGCCTTGTGCAGTGCCTCGCGTGCCGCCCGGCCATAGGGCGCGTGATCCGGATTGGCAATGGCAAGTCGCTTCAGGCGGCCATCCTTTGCCGCGACACCCAGGTCGACCAGCGATGCATCGCGTTTGAGCGGCGATCCCGTCGGCACGAACAGCACCAGGCGGCCGGTGGCGTAGCGCACGCCCGCGTCCAGGGTGCGGCCTTCGGCCGCCAGCGCCTCGACGTAGCTTTCGTCGGCGGACAGGAAGATCTCGAATGGCGCCCCTTCGGCGATCTGGCGGCGGAAGTTGCCGGACGAGCCGAAGGCGATGTTGACGTCCTGCCCGGTGCTGCGTCGGAACGATTCGGCGATTTCCGTCAGTGCGAACTGAAGGTCCGACGCCGCGGCGATGTTGGGCGGTGGCGCGGCGTGGGCGCGCGCTGCAAGTGCCAGCAGCGCCAACACAGCGCAGAACAGTCGCCGTCTGCTGCGATAAGTCATAGTGATGCGGATGATACGCGACCCAACGGTCTGCGTAGACGAGGCTTCAGCCGCGCATCGCGCAATCCGTAGGCGAGGCTTCAGCCTCGCGCCGCGCATCGCGCAATTGAAAAAGGGGCCAGGCTCGAATTACTTATTCGAGCCTGGCCCCTTGCTTGCAGCCTTTACTGCTTCCGGGGCGGCAGCGGTCCGCGTCCCAACTTCGGCCTTGGCCCGAAATCGGGAACACGGGGTGAATTCTTCGCGACCTCGTCCAGCGCCACCGCCAACGCCTTCTCCAGCTGCCTGTCGTTGCCGGATGCGCCATCCTGCGGCGCGTTGTCGATCTCGATCTGCGGATCGGTGCCGTAATT
>JBKJSU010000504.1:0-5219 GCA_046594415.1 Casimicrobiaceae bacterium
CCCAGGATCGGGTCGCGGGGGGCAAGTTCGACGGCAGTCAGCAGCGAGGCGGGCAGGGGCGCGTTCATGGCAAGGCCGGGGGTGGGGAATCGCGCATTTTACGCTACTGCGCGGGACCCTTTTCCGGCCCCGGCAATCACGCGAAATCGAGCCACCGGATGACGTTGACCATCGCCGCAACCCACGTCACGGCCATCGTGATGAAGGCGATCATGAAGCCCATGCCGCGTTTTTCCGGTGCAACCCAGTAACCCACCGCAAACAGAATTCGGCCGAGTATGAAGATGCCGCACGCAATGGCGGCCCACCGCGGGTTGCCGAACCACGCGAAGATCCACATGGCGGGCAGGAACGCGATCAGTTGCTCGATCTCGTTCATTTGCACCCGATAGGCGCGTTCGAATGCCGGGTCGCCGGTCGTGGCAGGCGCCTCGACCTTGTAACGGACCCGCATGCGCCCCACCTGATAGGCCGTGACGACATACCAGAGCAGGGCCAGCAACGTGGCGAGGGCGGGCAGGGATAGCGGCATGGGATGGTCCTTCGGAATGGGCGTCGACTCGACAGCAGGCGGGCGCAAGGCTAACGTGCATCCCTTCCACAAGCAATTGCACCGCTCGCGCGGCTGACCACAGTCAAACGTCGATGGCCTCGCCCGAGATTCCCGCACCGCTCGCAGCACCCAAGCTGCCGCCGCTCACGGCGTTGCGGATGCTGTCGCGCATCTGGCGCTTTGTGCAGCCCTACCGGCGGCAGGTGATCTTTGCGACCATCGCGCTGGTGTTCGCCGCGGGTGCGGTGCTCATGATCGGCCAGGGACTGAAGTTCGTGATCGACCGCGGTTTCGGGTCCGGCAGCGGCCCGGAACTCGACCGCACGCTGGCGTTCATGCTGGGCGTGGTGGTGTTGATGGCGCTGGCCACGTATGCGCGCTTCTATTTCGTGTCGTGGATCGGCGAGCGCGTCACCGCCGACCTGCGGCGCGCGGTCTTCGACCATTTGCTGCGCCTGCCGCCCGGCTATTTCGAAGTGATGCGCACCGGCGAGGTGATCTCGCGGTTGACCAACGACACCACGATGCTGGAAACGGTGATCGGCTCCAGCGTGTCGATGGCCATCCGCAATGCGCTGCTGATGATCGGCGGTTTGGTGATGCTGGCGCTGACCAGCGCCAAGCTCACGCTGCTGGTGATGGTGGGCGTGCCGGTGGTGCTCGTGCCGATCATCTTCTTCGGCCGGCGCGTGCGCAAGCTGTCGCGCAGCACGCAGGATCGCGTCGGGGAGGTCGGCGCGTATGTCGACGAGGCGCTCCACGAAATTCGCACGGTGCAGGCCTATGGGCACGAAGGTGTCGACCGCCGGCAGTTCGGCGCGCGCGTGGAGCAGGCCTTCGGCACTGCGCTGCAACGCATCCGGCAACGCTCGATGCTGGTGGCGGCAGTGATCCTGCTGGTGTTCGGATCGATCGGCATCATCCTCTGGATCGGTGGCCATGACGTGGTCGCGGGTCGCATCACGGCCGGTCAGCTTTCGGCATTCGTGTTCTACGCCGTGGTGGTGGCCGGCGCCGCCGGCACGATCAGCGAAGTGATGGGCGACCTGCAGCGCGCGGCGGGCGCCACCGAGCGCCTGTTCGAATTGCTGGCCATCGAGCCCGGGATTCGCGCGCCGGCGCATCCGGTGGCCTTGCCGACGCCATCGCGCGGCATCGTCAGCCTGACGGACGTCACCTTCAACTATCCGTCGCGACCGGACACGGCGGCCCTGCACGGTTTTTCGCTGGACGTCGCGGCCGGCGAAAAGGTGGCGCTGGTCGGGCCATCGGGCGCGGGCAAGACCACGGTGTTCCAGTTGCTGTTGCGGTTCTACGATCCGCAGTCCGGCACCGTCAGCGTCGATGGCATCGACGCGAGGCGCGTCGACCCGGAAGCGCTGCGCGCGCGGATGGCGCTGGTGCCGCAGGATCCGGTCATCTTCGCGGCCAGTGTCGCCGAGAACGTGCGCTATGGTCGCCCCGAAGCCACCGACCTTGACGTGCGCGCCGCATGCGAGGCCGCTTATGCCACCGAATTCATCGACAAGCTGCCCGATCGCTACGACAGCTTCCTCGGCGAGCGCGGCGTGCGGCTGTCCGGCGGCCAGCGGCAGCGACTGGCCATTGCGCGCGCGATTCTGGCCGACCGGCCGATCCTGCTGCTCGACGAGGCTACCAGCGCGCTCGATGCCGCAAGCGAGCGGATGGTGCAATTGGCGCTGGAACGGCTGATGACTGGCCGCACGGTCATCATCATTGCGCACCGCTTGGCCACGATCCGGCATTCGGACCGTATCGCGGTGATCGACGGCGGCAAGTTGATTGCCACGGGAACCCACGACGCGCTGACGCAGACCAACCCGTTGTATGCCCGTCTTGCCGCGCTGCAATTCGGCGTGGCGGCATAGCAATGAGCGGATCCGCAGGCGAGGCTGCAGCCTCGCCTACATGGTTTTTGTCCTAGCCATCGAACGTACGTTCGATTTACAATAGTCGATTGACCCGTCCGGCCCCAATTTCATGGTCATTACCTTTCCTGGCAGTCCCTACGAGCTGCACCAGCCGTTCTCCCCGGCGGGCGACCAGCCGCAGGCCATCGAAAAGCTGATCGAGGGTCTCAACGACGGGTTGTCGTTCCAGACCCTTCTGGGCGTCACCGGTTCCGGCAAGACGTTCACGGCTGCCAACGTCATCGCCCGCACCGGGCGGCCGACGATGGTCATTGCGCCCAACAAGACGCTGGCCGCGCAGCTCTACTCGGAGTTTCGCGAGTTCTTTCCCAACAACGCGGTCGAATACTTCGTCTCTTATTACGACTACTACCAGCCCGAGGCCTACGTGCCCTCGCGCGACCTGTACATCGAGAAGGATTCGTCGATCAACGAGCACATCGAGCAGATGCGGCTCTCGGCCACCAAGGCCATCCTCGAGCGTCCCGATTGCATCATCGTGGCCACGGTCTCCGCGATCTACGGCATCGGCGACCCGTCCGAGTACCACAGCATGATCCTGCACCTGAAGCAGGGCGAAAAGATCTCGCAGCGCGACGCGATCAAGCGCCTCACCGAGATGCAGTACACGCGCAACGATGTCGAGTTCAAGCGCGGCGTTTTTCGCGTGCGCGGCGACGTGCTCGACATCTTCCCGGCGGAAAGCGCGGAAAACGCCATCCGCGTTTCGCTCTTCGACGACGAGGTCGAGTCGCTGCAGATCTTCGACCCGCTCACCGGGCATTTGAAGCAGAAGCTCGCGCGCTTTACCGTGTTCCCGTCGTCGCACTACGTCACCGGCCGCAGCAAGGTGCTGGCGGCCATCGACCAGATCAAGGCGGAGCTGCACGGGCAAAAAGATTATTTCGTCGGGCAGATGAAGCTGATCGAGGCGCAGCGCATCGAGCAGCGCACGCGCTTCGACCTCGAGATGATGACCGAGATCGGCTACTGCAAGGGCATCGAAAACTATTCGCGTTACCTGTCGGGCCGCAAGCCCGGCGAGCCGCCGCCCACGCTAATCGACTACCTGCCGCCCGGCGCGCTTATGTTCGTCGACGAGTCGCACGTCACCATCCCGCAGGTGGGCGGCATGTACAAAGGCGATCGCGCGCGCAAGGAAAACCTCGTCAATTACGGTTTCCGTTTGCCCTCGGCGCTCGACAACCGGCCACTGCGCTTCGACGAGTTTGAAAAGCTGCTGCCGCAAACGATCTTTGTATCAGCCACGCCGTCCGTCTACGAAAAGACGCACGCCGGCCAGGTGGTGGAGCAACTGGTGCGGCCCACCGGCCTCGTCGACCCCACGCTGTTGGTGCGGCCGGCGGTCACCCAGGTCGACGATCTGCTCTCGGAAATCCGTCTTCGCGTCGACCGCACCGAACGTGTGCTGGTCACGACACTCACCAAGCGCATGGCCGAGGATCTCACCGACTACCTCGCCGAAAACGGTGTGCGCGTGCGTTACCTGCACTCCGACATCGACACCGTCGAGCGCGTGGAGATCATCCGCGACCTGCGGCTCGGCGAGTTCGACGTGCTGGTGGGCATCAACCTGTTGCGCGAAGGCCTCGACATTCCCGAAGTGTCGCTGGTGGCCATCCTCGATGCCGACAAGGAAGGTTTCCTGCGCTCCGAGCGCTCGCTTATCCAGACCATCGGTCGCGCGGCACGCCACATCAACGGCATGGCCATCCTGTATGCCGACAAGGTCACCGATTCAATGCGGCTGGCCATCGACGAAACCGATCGCCGGCGGGCCAAGCAGGTTGCCTGGAATCTCGAGATGGGCATCACGCCCATCGGCGTGCAAAAGCGCATCAAGGACCTGATCGAGGGTATCTACGACCCGGACGAGGCCAAGAAGGAACAGCGCGCCGCGCAGGCCAAGGCCAAGTACGAGGCGATGCCCGAAAAGGACATGGAGCGCGAGCTGAAGGCGCTCGAAAAACTGATGGTCGAGGCCGCGCGCAACCTGGAATTCGAAAAGGCTGCCGAGCTACGCGACCGGCTGCATGCGTTGAAGCAGCAGATGTTCGGGATCGCATTGCCGATCGACTTGTAGGGGGCGCTGCGGGTTGCGCGGCTGGGCAGGAATGCGCGGGGTCCGGTACCGCAGCGCTTGAATTGTTTCGACACGCGCTGGCCCCTGTGGCCGCGCTACCGGTGCTCGGTGTCGTTTCCGGCGCGCACATCCGGTGCGACTTGACGCTGGGTCTCGGCACCGTCATCCACGACTATCTTGCTGCGTAAGGAGCCATCATGAAACTGAAGGATAAAGTCGCCGTTGTCACCGGTGCCGCCAGCGGCATCGGCAAGGCCATTGCACTGCGCTACGTGCAGGAAGGCGCCAGGGTCGCCATTGCCGATCTCAATTTCGACGCCGCCAATGCGGTGGCCGCCGAAATCGATGCCGCCGGTGGCAAGGCCATGGGCATCGCGATGGACGTCACCAGCGAAGCCCAGGTCGATGCGGGCATCGAAGCCATTGCCGCGGCGCTGGGCGGCATCGACATCCTCGTCAGCAACGCCGGCATCCAGATCGTGCATCCGGTGGAGGATTTCACCTACGCCGACTGGAAGAAGATGTTGGCCATCCACGTCGACGGTGCTTTTCTGACCTCGCGCGCGTGCCTGAAGCACATGTACAAGCAAGGTCGCGGCGGCAGCATCATCTTCATGGGCTCGGTGCATTC
>JBKJSU010000061.1:0-3887 GCA_046594415.1 Casimicrobiaceae bacterium
CTTGATCGTTTCGATGTCGGCGCCGCTGTGCTCCATGTCGTACAGGATGAAATCGGCGCCGGCTTCGCGCGTGAGCTGCGCAATGCCGGGCGTGAAGAACTCGAACACCATCGTGCCGGTGACGAGTTCGTTGCGGGCAAGCCGTTGCTTGAAGGGGCTGAGTTCAGTGGTCATCGTCGGAGCGCGTAGTTAGGAAGTCCGTAGGCGAGGCTGCAGCCTCGCGGGTCGCATCGCGCGAGGCTGCAGCCTCGCCTGCAACATGATTTTGTCGTATCCATTGCATCACGACGCCACCAACAAGTCGGCAACTTCGACAAATCCGGCACCGCCTTCGCCAATCGTCACATACGCCGGCGGCGTGGCAATCCGATCGAGAAACGGCACGACGTTGGCCACGCCGATCGCGTTGGGAAAGAACCCGAACATCGGCGCGTCGTTAGGCGAATCGCCCACGTATACAAAGTGCTCGCGTTCGGCGTCGAGATCGATGCCGAACACTTCCGCCAGCAGCGTGCGCGTCATGCCCAGCTTGTCGTAGGTCCCGAACCAACCGTTGACGTGGATGGAACTCACCTTGGCGGTGAGTCCCGCCGCCTGCATCATGGCCACGATCCGGTCGACCTCCGCGCGCGGCAAGGCCGGCACGTCCTCGCAGAAGTCGATGGCGAGGTCGCACTCGCGATAGGGTTGGTCGGACGCCAGCACGGTGCCCGGAATCGCCGCGAGAATCCGCGTGCCGATGGCGCCCAACCGTGTCCGTTGCGCCGCGCGCTCGGCCGCGTCCGCGACGAAGCGCCGGACCAGCATGCGGCGTGCCGTGTCGTAGCGCATGTAGAACGCGCCGTTCTCCCCCACTACCGCATCCACCGGCCACATCCGCGCGATGTGATCGCACCAGCCCGCCGGGCGGCCGGTGATCGGGATCACGAGCTTACCCGCCGCGCGCAGGCGTGCCAGCGCCGCATAGGCATCCGGCGTGAGTTGCCCGTGCGTAGTGATCGTGTCGTCGATATCGGCCAGCACCCCGCGGACATTGCGACGAACCGCCAGCGGCATCGCGGCCAGCAGCTGCAGGCTCACGGCTTGGGCGAGCCTTGCAGCAGCCACTTCGGCACGTCCGGCGCGTGCCATGCGGCGAGCGCATCGAAAGCGGCGTCGACACTGTCGACCACCGCCAGCATCGCGCGGTGCTCGGGTCGCAGAAACTGGTCCGCCACTGCGCGGTCGAGCTGCAGCAGAAAGCCATCGAAATAGCCGTCAACGTTGATCAGCACCAGCGGCTTGGCATGGATGCCGAGCTGAACCCACGTGGCCATTTCGCACAGCTCGTCGAAAGTGCCGAAGCCGCCGGGCAGCGCCACGAACGCATCGGCGTGCGTGGCCATCCGCATCTTGCGCTCGTGCATCGTCGGCACGACCTCGAGCTGGGTCAGGCCGAGGTGGCCCACCTCGCGCACCATCAGCTGCTCGGTGATGACGCCGATGACGTCACCGCCGGCATCGAGTGTCGCTTGCGCGGCGATCTGCATCAGGCCGACGCTGCCGCCGCCGTAGACGAGGCACAGCCCGCGGGATGCAAGGGCGCGTCCGAATGCCGTGGCGGCCGCCGCATATACCGGCCGCGCCCCGGGGCTGGAACCGCAAAAAAGGCAAACGCTCTTCATGATCGACTCGCAATATAGACGGCGACGGCGTCGCGCTGCGCGGGCGTCATCGGCAGTCCGCACTTGGTCCGGCGCCACAGCACATCGTCGGCGGTGCGCGCCCACTCTTCGGCGAGCAGGTAATCGATCTCGCGGGCCGTGAGCTGCGCGCCGAAGTTCTCGCCCAGGTCCTCGACGTTCTGCGCGTCGCCGAGGATACGCAGCGCGCGCGTGCCGTGCCGCTGCGCCAGCGCCCGCAGCAACGGCGCCGGCAGCGCGGGATAGCGTTTGCACAATTCGGCAATCCACGCGTTGCGATCCCCGTTGGGCAGGTCGCCGCCGGGCATCGGCGCCCCCCGCGTCCACGCGGGTTTGAGTCCCGGAAAATACGGCGCCAGCGTCGTCAGCACGGACTCGGCAAGCTTGCGATAGGTGGTGATCTTGCCGCCGAAGATCGACAGCACCGGCGCGCGCTCCGGGCCAGGTTCGCCGGGAAGCGCGTCGATCTTAAGCACGTAGTCGCGGGTGATGGCGGACGGATCGTCGGTGCCGTCGTCATAGAGCGGCCGCACGCCGCTGTAGCTCCAGACGACGTCGGATGCCTTGAGCGGGATTTCGAGATACGTGTTGGCCAGTGCCAGCAGGTATTTCGTTTCATCGATGGAAATGGCCGGATGCTCGAAGGCGTCGACCGGCACATCGGTGGTGCCGATCAGCGAATAGTGTTCCTGGTAGGGGATCACGAACACGATCCGGTTATCCGCATTCTGCAGGATGTACGCATGCGCCTCGGTGTGCACGCGTGGCACCACGATGTGGCTGCCCTTGATGTGCCGCACGTTTTCGTTGGCGGGCGAAGTGCTCACGTTGTCCTGCACGCGCTTCACCCACGGCCCGGCGGCGTTGATCAGCGCGCGCGCGGCGACCTCGGTGACGGCGCCGTCGATCGCGCGCAGCGACACGCGCCAGATCCCGCCATCCCGCCGCGCCCCGGTGACCATGGTCCGCACGCGGATGTCGGCCCCCTTGGCCGCGGCATCGAGCACGTTCAGCACCACCAGCCGCGCATCGTCCACGCGCGCGTCCGCGTAGACGAAGCCCTTCCTGAACTTGTGCTTGAGCCCCGCGCCCCAGCGGCTGCCCGCCAGCTTGACGCCGAAGGACTTGGGCAGCGTCATCCTGCGGTCCAGATGGTCGTACAGGAACAAGCCGATCCGGATCATCCAGCCCGGCCGCAGGTGCCGCTCGTGCGGTAGCACGAAGGACAGCGGCTCGACGATGTGCGGCGCGGTGGCCAGCAGCACCTCGCGCTCGGCCAGCGACTCGCCGACCAGGCGGAATTCGTAGTGCTCGAGGTAGCGCAGGCCGCCGTGGATCAGCTTGGTGCTCCACGACGACGTGGCGGAGGCGAGATCGTTCTGCTCGGCCAGCAGCACCGACAGGCCGCGGCCGGCAGCATCACGCGCGATACCGGCGCCGTTGATGCCGCCGCCGATCACAAGGAGGTCGTAGAGGGGAGAACTCATGGCAGACAGCCTTTGATTCTACCGGATGCGATAGGATGGCTTTTCGCTCGCCCAAACAGGCCATGAATCATGCCGATCCTGCCCGAAGTCGCCGCCCTCGATCCCCAGATGCGCCAGTGGCGTCACCACATCCATGCGCATCCTGAAACCGCGTTCGAGGAAACCGCCACCAGCGCATTCGTGGCTGACAAGCTGCGCTCGTTCGGTCTGGAAGTGCATACCGGGATCGCCAAAACCGGCGTCGTGGGCGTGCTGCGCAACGGTTCGTCCGGCGCCACGGTGGGTCTGCGCGCCGACCTCGACGCGCTGCACATCCACGAAAAGACCGGCGCCGCGCACGCTTCGCAAACCGACGGCAAGATGCACGCGTGCGGGCACGATGGCCACACGACGATGCTGCTTGGTGCCGCGCAGGCGATGGCCCAGCGGCGCAACTTCGACGGCACCGCCTGCTTCATCTTCCAGCCGGCGGAAGAAAACGAAGGCGGTGGCCGCGTGATGGTGGAAGAGGGCCTCTTCGACCGCTTCCCCATGCAGGCCGTGAACGGCATGCACAACTGGCCGGAGCTGCCGGTGGGCAAGATTGCGCTGCGCGAGGGGCCCCTGATGGGCGCCTACGACATCTTCGAAATCATCGCCACCGGCCGCGGCGCCCATGCCGCCATGCCGCACCTCGGACGCGATCCGATGCCGTTCGCCGCGCACGTGATCAATGCGT